>JAFDHF010000056.1 GCA_019308905.1 Deltaproteobacteria bacterium | reverse complement strand
TTGGTCCAGATCTGATGGCGGCCCTGGTAGGCACCGTAGTAAGCGTGTTTTGTGATTCCGTTAATGCTGTACCGGATAGGAAAGCCAAAGGACTTTGTCTTCATCACGTCCTCTCCGGTAACCGCGTTGTAGACACCGTAGCGATGCACCATCTCGGTGACGGAGTTTCTGTTCTTGTACTGGGTGGAACTGCCCTCCTCCTGAACGGCCAGATAGTCCGCATTGTAGGCATAACGGGCCTGTACGTGAGGTAGCTCCGTGGCCTCCGGGTCCGCATCCGGCCCGAAGAGGGCCTCGAAATTCGGATAGTAGACCTTTCCGTAACCCTCGGTGTCGGAAATGTACATGATAGCCTTTGTCTCGACCGGTATCTGCGCGGGGGCTCCCGGCGGGCCGTCCATAAAGACCTGGTGGATCTTTATGACCGATTTCCCATCACTGGCGACAGAGGCGGAGGCTGCGAAGAAGTCCTCTCCCGCCTCGTCGAATTTGACGTTCAAAGTCCAGACACCATAGTCCGCATAGGAGCCGTCGGCCCTCTTGGTGGCCGGCGAATAGATCTTGAACTCGGCCTTGATGTAGGATATCTCTCCTTCGTCCTCTTCCTCTATCCAGGCCCTGACACGGAGAACATTCTGCCCGTTCTCGACGATCTGCTCTGGATCGACTATCCAGGGTTCGAGCTTCTTGACCTCCCTTCCGTCCTGCTCATCTTCCCAGGCCACCATGGCCAGATAGGGGCCGTTGTTGATGTTCTCTGCATCGGCATAGTGGGTCTGATTCAGGGCTCCCAGGACCTGTTCTATGATGTCGAACTGGGCGAGGGTATGCTCCTCCACGTATTTGTCGGTTTGTGCCTGGCTGTAGTCTGTTCCCGGATCGGTCGCACTGCTGGCCGACAGGGCCGACAGGGATCTGAGTTTGCCCCTCAGGGAAAGGGACGAGGTGGCCACCGTCTGGCCGCTTGCACTCTCACTGGTTGGTACTGCCGAGACCTTTGAGGGCACGGAATAGCCGCTCGTCGTAATCGCGGAGGTACCTGTGGATGTTGTGCCGCTGCTCCCCGTGCATCCTCCGAGACATAGGAGGCCTATCCACAGAAAAAGAGCCGAAAGTGCAAGGAGCTGTCCGCCCTCCCGGGCCATTTTTTGTCTCATGATTTCTCCCTCCTGAATCTTGGATTAGCTGTCCTCTAGTTTCTTTCTCCTGTCCGATCCTTCCTGAAAAATCCTATGTCCCCATGACCGACCTCCTTGAATCATGCCACCGACCCTTGGATACCTCCGGGCTCAGACTACATGGAATAAGAGCCGTCGGCCTCAGGGAAGAACCCTCTGGAGAGTCTCTCCTTTGGGCGCACCTTCCCGCAGCCTCCGGTTCCCCGGCCGTATGATCTAAAACCGTTCTTCTTTTTCGGAAGGATTTTCGAAGACTTTAGCTGAAAATCTCAGGAGGGGAAAAATCCAGTCCAGGAAGGAAATTGCGGCCGCCGAGAGGGGATGCTAGGTTCCTGCCCTTCTCTCCTGGGGGGCGTCTGCAGCACTTCTGATCTGGCTCGATGCCAGCCTCACCGCGACTCTTATTGCCTGTATCATGCTCTCCGGGTTTGCTCTTCCCTCACCGGCCTTGCCGAATGCCGTTCCATGATCGACTGATGTCCGGATAATCGGCAGCCCGCAGGTGATATTGACTCCTGAGACGGAACTCCAGGCTCCTGTCCTATCATCGTAGCGAAAACCCACGAGTTTGACCGGAATATGGCCTTGGTCATGGTACATGACCACCACCAGGTCGTATTGACCTCCCAGCATCTTTGAAAAAACCGTATCCGAGGGGAGAGGCCCAGCCACGTCGATACCATCCTGTCTGGCCAGTCGAACGGCCGGCTCGATCTCTTCGATCTCCTCCCGGCCGAAAAGTCCGCTTTCCCCTGCATGGGGGTTGAGACCGGCCACAGCTATTCTCGGACCGTCGATCCCCAGCCGCTTCAGGGTCTCGCAACCCAGTCTTATCACCCTCTCGACACGTTCCCTTCTAACCAGGTCACACGCCTCCCTCAGCGAGACGTGGGTCGACACGTGGATCACCCGGAAACGGTCGTGTAAGAGCATCATTGCGTAGTCTTTCGTGCCCGTGAGATCAGCGTAGATCTCCGTGTGACCGGAATAGTGGAAACCCGCCCGATTGATGGCCTCCTTGTTTATCGGCCCCGTAACGGTGGCATCGATCTCCCCGGACATGGCAAGGTCGATCACCTTCTTCACATACTCGAACGACGCCCTGCCGCACTCGGCTGAGACGACCTTGTGGCGAATCGAACCGGCATCGATGTTCTTCATGTCGAGAACATCGATAGTACCTACCTTGTATAGACCATCTCGGGGAGATGAAACACTATGGATCTCCTCTGTCAGGCCCGAAAACCTCACAGCCTCTCTCATCGTCTCGGCTTCGGCCACGACGAGGGGCCTGGAGATCCTATAGATCTCGGCTGATGAAAGCGCCTTTGCCGTAACTTCAGGACCGATCCCTGCCGGATCACCCGCGCTGATCCCGATCCTAGGCCTTCTATCCATCTCTCTGCTCCTCCTGACTCAGTATCGTCTGAGATATCCGGGTCCTGCCTCTTGCATGAGCCGGCCTTCATTGTACGGATACCCTTCTGGATTCCCCCTTCAGAATCCCCAGAACCCTCCCTATGGCCTGCTCTCCTCCAAAAGCCCCTGCCTTTGTGACGACCGTCAGGCCCTCCCAATCTCCGCCAACCAGACGGCCGATTCCGATACCCTCCAGGACTTCCCCCTCGATTTCCAAACCCTCGATCCTCAGGGCATCAAATACTCCCATGGTCGTGTCGCCGCCGATGACGAAGAGGGCCAACTCACCTCCCGTGAGTCCCGACTCTTCAAGAGCAGCCGAGGTTACCCGGCCGAGGAGACCGGCAATCTCGAGGCAGACAGAGGCTCTTTTCGAATCCTCGGGCACCAGCCGCTCTGGACAGGTTTCAACCACTGCATCCCCCTTTCTGAGGCTCTTTCCGACCCTGACCGAGAGGTCCCGCAGCGACTCCTCTCGATCCGCCCTGTTGCCCAGAATCTGGGATCGAGTCAACCTGAAGGTCTCCATCCCTCTCCCCCGGGCAGCACTACCGAGCTGTCTCCGGGTTACGGCGGACATCGTGCCGCTGATGATGAGCACATGACTGAAGCGATCCGTATCTGCCGGACAGAACAGAGGTGCCTCCTGCGACCCCGGCCCGGCCATCTTCCCGGCCACTTCCCCCGCCAATCCTGCCGAGCCGACGAGCAGGGGCTTCACCTCCATGGCGAAAGCGACACCGGCGATGTTGGCCAGATCCTCCCGGCTGAAGGCGTCGAAAACCATGATCTCTCCCCCTTTTTTCCGCTCCTCTTCCACAGATCTCAGCAATTGAGCAGGCCCGGCAGCCACCCTGGGAAGATCGATCAATGCCACTCTCCTTAAGGACTGTTGCTCGACGATCCTCTGAACGTATGACTCCTTCACAGGAGAGACGGGATCCCTTGCGGCCTCTGTGAGAGAGAGGGGTTTCTCGCCAACGATCACGACGCCGCCGACGACCCTTCTGCCCATCTCAGGATAGGAAGGGGCCACGAAACCCGTGGCGGTCCCGGTCGCCTCCAGAGTAGCGTCGATTTCGATACCGATGTTTCCCCTGAGTGTGGAGTCGATCTTCTTATAGACGACGGGAAAGGCCTCTTGGTCGTACCCTCCAAGGGAGCCGCGTACCGCATTCGATGCCTCCTCAGGTCCGAGTCCCCTGGAGTTCGTGCTCAGAACGAGGACGTCCCTTCCCCCGTAAGAGGAGAGTCCCCTGCCTATCGGCCGTTTCGGAAGGACCATGAGAGTGCCGAGTCCTCTCCTGGCAAACCGTGCGCCGCAATCGACGGCCCCTGTCAGATCGTCCGCCACAACCAGACACCTCTGTTTCATAGCAATCCCCGAGAGTCTGGACTGATCTGAGACCATCAGGACAGACTCGGCTCACTTCTTCGTATCAAGGAGAATCTTTATTACATCTTCACCGTGTCCCACGAGCAGCTCAAGGGCGTGCTGGGCCTTCCCGAGGGGTAGGATGTGGGTGATGAGTCTGTCAAAGGGCAGCTGTCCCGAATCGAGCAACTCCACCGAACTCCTGAAATCCTCCTTGCTATAGACTATGGTGCCGATCATCTCGAGTTCGTTCAGGGTGGTTTCAATCATCTCCAAGGTCAGGGGCTTTAAGAACATGCCCACAAATACGATCCGCCCTCCCCGCTGGATAAGTCCCATCGCCTGCTTCACCGTTATGGCCGCTCCACTGCACAGAAAGACCACATCGAATTTCCGGGGATGGTCCTCCAGGATCCTCTCCTCCACCCCTTCCTCCCCTGCGCGGTAGGTCGAGGTAGCTCCCAGCTCCTTGGCAACTGTCAGGTTGAAATCATAGAGATCGGTCACGGCGATCTCACCGGCTCCGACCCAATGGGCAACGGCAGCCGTGACGAGACCTATCGTTCCGGCACCGAGCACAAGGACACTGCTTCCCCTCTCCACCCTCCCCTGCCTCATGGCATGAAATCCCACGGCAAGAGGCTCGGCAAGGGCACCAACTCGAGTATCGGTATTTGGTCCCACCTTGAAGGTAATGTCGGGCTTTGAAAGGAAGTATTCGGCAAAGGCCCCTTCCCAACCCTCAATGCCCGGGAGTTTCTTGTGCAAACAGAGGTTCTGTCGTCCCCGCCGGCAATAGATGCACTCCCCACAGGCGATAAGGGGCAGGACGGTCACCCGGTCTCCTTTCTCAAAACCGGTCACCTCCTTTCCGATCTCCGCCACCGTGCCCACCAGCTCATGCCCCAAGACGACGGGCGGCTTACGAAAGGGATGGACACCCTTGAAAGCATGAACATCAGACCCGCACACTCCGGCAAACACCGTCTCTATCAGGATGTCCTTCGGACCGGGTCGCAGATCGTCGACCTCGCCAATCCTTATCTTGTAGTTCTCCTCAAGGATCGCTGCCCTCATCGCTCCTCCTTTCCTGCGGCTCCTACGAACCCGGATCCACCTGTGGTAAGACGGATATGCTCCTCGTCCAGGAGTCACCGATCGCTATCCCGCCCCCCACCACCCGGATCGCGCCTTCTCAGAAGAGGAACCCCCTCCAGATCACCAAGTCAGAGGAAATATAGGGAAAAAGCGGGGACGAGTCAACGGGTAGCAGCGGAGGGATCCCTCTCTACATGGACGGCTCGCTCGCAGCAGATCTCCATGGCCGGGGAAAGGGAAACCCATCAAAGGCTCCGGGGACGGACTCGACCGATTCACGGTCACGGATCCAACAGGGATCACAGCCTCTGGATGAGATAGATGAAGACCGGGAGTCGGCTGGAGATCTTCACGGCATGGAAACTCTTCAACATTCTCCTTCTCGCTCCTGCGGTAATGGGTTTCCCGTCCATCAACGGCGACAGATAGATCGCCCCCTTGTCATAGAAGCGATCCAGTCCGTCCCTTGCCAGTACCAGCAGCGATGACAAATGGCTCTCGGGGAGATCCCCTCCGAGGATGAAGTTCGCCGTAATCTCGAGCTTCTCATACCTCCTGTTTATCTCCACCATTCTGCCAAAGGCCCCGGCAACTCGAGCCGGTGCGACCGGTTTCTTCAAGATCGCCAGAGTGGCCGGGTCGGCCGACTCCAGGCCGATATTTATATAGGTGGAGAAGGGAAGCCCGTTGAGAGACTCAAACAGCTCCTCCGGCGAACTCATCAGAGACTCGACGCTACCGAACAGAAACAGCCGGGGCCCTCTGAGATCGGACCGGGTGAATTCAAAGACCTCATAAGCCTTGAGTGCGGCAAACTCGAGGATCTCCCGCCCTGCATGAAGAGCGTCATGCTGCCCCAGGAAGAGTGAATTGTAGTTGGAAAGATCCGGGCCGTAGAAAGCCTTGAGCCCCTCTATCTGCTCCAGGATGTTCTGCTCAGTTCGAAGGGAAAAATCCCTCCCCGTCTTCACCCGGCAAAAACCGCAGTTGTGTAGACACCCATCGGCAACAATCAGAGGGATCACGTCATAGTCTACATGGCGGGTGTCGGGGGGAAGAACGGTTACCCGCCCTCCCAAGAGCCTATGGAGTCTGTCGGCTTTCCGCCTCAGGGTCTCTGCATCATTTTGAGTGACAAGAACCAGAAAGTCTCTGAGTCCCTGTGGGATTGAACCCGAGATCATCCCCCCGATTTCATCAAGCAGTCTCTGCCAGGACTCGATCGCAGATCTTACCGCATCATCCTGAAAAGGGTGGCCGCCCATGACGGAATTGCTCGGGTATGAGAGACACGGAATATAGTATTCGCCAAAGAGGTCGTAGACCCCGCTGTAGTCGCCCGACGAATAGTAGATCCAGTCGTTACCTGCCGTGCGTTTCAGCCATTCACCAGGGTGAGGCCACCTTGGACCTCGCCCTTGAATGTACTTGATCTCGCCCTTCAGGTTGAATTGGAAGAGGTAGTCCTTGGTTTGGATCTCTGAAAAGCGCCCGTAACGGATAGGGAAACTGAGCTTCGAGAACTCTCGGGCCCCCCTCTTATCAAGGGCGACGGAAAACTCTTCCAGCTTATAGGATTCCATCCTCTTTCAAGACCGGCCCCGCCATCGACACGCCGAAGCGAGTCCGCATCCCAGGCTACACATGAGCCTCGCCCCAGGTCTTGCCCCAAGCAATAACAACCCTGAGAGGGACAGACAGCTCCATGACACCTTCCATCTCCCTGCGGATCAAGTCACTCACCGAGCCGAGTTCCTCGTCCGGCGCCTCGAAAACCAGTTCATCGTGAACCTGGAGGATCATCTCGGTGGCAAATCCCTCCTCTCGGAGCCTCCTGTGTATCCGAATCATGGCGATCTTGATGAGATCAGCGGCGGTCCCCTGGATAGGGGTGTTGATGGCGGTCCTTTCGGCAAACTGGCGCATGGGTCGATTGGTACTGTTGATTTCGGGGAGGTAGCGCCGCCTGTTGAAAAGGGTGGTTACATAGCCTTTTCGCTTCGCCTCTGCAATCACGTGATCGATGTACGATTTGACTCCCCCGTGCTTCAGGAAGTATTCCTCGATATAGGCCTGGGCCACTCTCGTGTCCACCGCCAACTCCTTGGCCAGGCCGAATGCACTCATACCGTAAATGACACCGAAATTGATGACCTTGGCTTCACGCCGCATCTGCTCGTCCACCCTCTCAGGAGGAACGCCGTATAGCTCCGCCGCGGTTCTCCGGTGGACGTCCTCCCCCCGCCGAAAGGCCGCAGTCAGTGTCGAATCCCTTGAGATATGGGCGAGAATTCTCAGCTCGATCTGGGAATAGTCAGCCGAAAGGATCGAACACCCTTCCTGGGGGACGAACGCGTCCCTGATCCTCCTGCCCTCTTCGCTTCTAATCGGAATGTTCTGAAGATTCGGATCACTGCTGGAGAGCCTTCCGGTGGCCGTGACGGTCTGGTTGAAGGAGGTGTGTATCCGCCCTGTCTCCCGGTTCACCAGGAGAGGAAGGGTGTCCACATAGGTGGACTTCAACCTGGAAAGGCCCCTGAACTCGATGATCTTGGCCGGAAGAGGATGGGTCACCGCGAGTTTTGTCAGGACCTCTTCATCTGTGGAGAAGCCCGTCTTGGTCCTCTTGACGGGGGGCAGTTTCAACTTCCTGAAAAGAATCTCCCCTAGCTGCTTGGGGGAGTTGATGTTGAAGGCCTCTCCCGCGAGTTCATGGATCTCCCCCATCAGGCGCTTCAGGCTGGCCTCGAACTCTCTCGAAAGGCCGGCCAGCACAGAAAGGTCGACCTTTACGCCCTTCATTTCCATGTCCGCCAGGACAAAGGTCAGAGGGAGCTCCATCTCGCGGTAGAGATCGAGGAACCCCTCTTCTTCCAACTTGGGAGCGAGTATCCTGGAGAGTTGCAGGGCCACGTCGCAGGTCTCGCAAGCCCTCCGGCTGATCTGATTCACCGGCAGACCCCCCAGTCCCAGGGTTTTCTGTCCTGAACCGGTGGCCTCTCGTTCCGAGAAGATTCGACGGTCGAGGTATTCCTCGGCCAGGGTATCCAGACCGTGGTCATGGCGCGTCGGATTGAGAAGATAGGAGGCCACCATGGGATCCATGTCCCATCCCCGGGTTTCGAGCCCTTCCCGTTTGAGAAGGATATGGGATCTCTTGATGTCATACCCTGATTTCTTGAAGGAGGGATCTTCCAGGTAGCGCTCCAACACCTGAAGAACCTCCCCCTTGGAGAGAGAAGCCCCGCGGCCCCGATCGCCCGGCACAAAGGGAATGTACCATGCCTGATGCGGCTTGAAGCAAACGGAAATTCCGAGAAGGGAACCCTCCATCGGGGAGGATCCAAGAGGTTCGAGAGAGAGGGTAAACTCCTTGGCCTCTTCTATTCCCGCCAAAAGGTGACCGAGATCCTCCCGGGTAAGGACGGATCTGTAATCTCCCTCGGGTTTCTCCGGGGCGGGGAGCTCTCGCAGGAGCTTTGTAAACTCCAGCTCCTTGAAGACCTCCTTGAGGCTCTCTCCGGTTTCCCCTGAAAAGGAGAGATCCTCCGGCCTAATCTCGAGGGGGACCTGTGTATCGATCGTTGCCAGCTGCCTGCTGAGCCTTGCCTGGTCGGCAAAAGCGACAAGCTTTTCTCTTATCCTCGAATTGGACACCTTTTCCACGTTTTCCAAGAGATTCTCGAGGGAGCCGAATTCCCGTATCAAGGCCGCAGCGGTCTTGAGACCGATTCCGGGGACCCCTGGGATATTGTCGGTGGTATCCCCTGCAAGGGCCAAGAGATCGACCAGCTGTCGCGGCTCCACACCGAATCTCTCCTTTACCTCCTTGAAGCCGAAGGACCTGTTTTTCATGGTATCGACGGTGGTGATTCTTGCGTCGATAAGCTGGAAGATATCCTTATCCCCGGTGACTATCTGTACGGGATAGCCCTCAGCCGCCGCCCTGGTAGCAATGGTCCCGATCAGGTCGTCCGCCTCGTATCCCTCCTTCTCCAGGATCGGGATGTTGAAGCCTTCAACGATACGCTTGATAAAAGGGATCTGGAGGGACAGCCGTTCCGGCATAGCCGGCCGATTGGCCTTGTAGGCTGCGTAGACGTCGTTTCTGAAGGACGGACCCTTGGCGTCGAAGGCCACGGCCAAGAGTCTTGGTTTGAACTCCTTTATCACCTTCAGGAGCATATTGGTAAAGCCCAGAGCGGCATTAGTGGGGATTCCCTTTGAGTTGGAAAGCGGGGGAAGGGCGAAGAATGCCCTGAAGATGTATGAACTCCCGTCGATGAGAACAAGGGTGGGTTTTCCCATTTCCGCCTGCGGCTGGATCAGAGGCTCCTGTTTGAGGGGACGTCCTGGGTCTGAAACCTGGAAGTGATCGTCTGCACCCTGTTGCCGCCGGAGCTCTTGGCCAGATACAATGCGTCGTCCGCCGCTTTGACAAAAGTCTCGGCGTCCATCTCCCCCGCATATTCGGCCAGGCCGATACTCACGGTGATCGTGCCCAGTTCCGCTTTCTCTATCATGGCACGGAGCCTCTCGGCGATATCCAGAGCCTGGTTCAGGTCCACCCCTATGAGTATGATAGCAAATTCGTCACCGCCATAGCGATACCCCGTATCCACGTTGTTCCGGATACAGTGGACAACGATCTCACCGATTCTTGTAAGGACCTTATCCCCTTCCAGATGGCCGTAGATGTCGTTGTATTCCTTGAAATTGTCCAGGTCGAACATGAGCAGAGCGAGTCTGTGTTTCTGCCGTCTCGCCCGGGTGAGTTCGGCCTCCAGGGTGTTGAAGAAATGGCGGTGGTTATAGAGGCCCGTCAGATCATCCGTCACCGAAAGACGCCGGATCTCCTCTTCGAGCCTTCGTTTCTCTTGAATGATGCGGGTGTTTTCAACGCACTTCTGAATCACATAGACCAGGTGATCATTCTCAAAGGGCTTCCGGATAAAGTCGACAGCTCCATCCTTGAGCGCCTGTATAGTGTTGTCCACGTTGGCATAGGCCGTAAGCATGATGACCGATTGGTCAGGGTTCTTGTTGTGAATCTGCCGAAGCGCCTCGTTACCGTCGATCCCGGGGAGGTTGATGTCCAGGACCACCACGTCGGGATCCTCTTCCAGAGCGATCCTCACCCCTTCCTCGCCCGTATAGGCCGTCAATACCTGGTAGCCCTCGTACTCCAGGAGCTTCTTGATGATCTCCACCGTGTCATGGACATCATCAACAATCAGAACCTTCCCCTGACTTTCTGATGTCTCCATCCTCCGCACCCTTACCGGTCGGCAAGGTGAAAAAAAACGTACTTCCCCCTCCCGGCCGAGAATCGACCCAGATCTTGCCCCCGTGTTCGTGGATGATTCCCTTTACAATGGAAAGCCCTAATCCCGTCCCTCCATACTTCTTTCGGTCGATCTGAAAGAATTCTTCAAAGATTCTTTCCAACTTGTCCGCTGGAATCCCCACACCCTGGTCAGAAACCTCCGAGAGAATCTGCCCGTTGTAAGGCCGCGCACTGATCCGGATCTCTCCCCCTTCAGGTGAGAATTTCAGCGCATTCAACAGGAGATTCACATAGACGTCGTGGAGTCGATTAGGATCGGCGAAAACAGAGATCCCACTGGGGATGTCCACCCTCACCTTGAACTTTCTGTCGATGGGGCCCATTTCCGCCAGGTATTCCCGGACCGCCACGGCCAGGTCGAGATCCTCCGGTTCGAGGTGCTTTCTCCCGGAATGTATCTGAGCTACATTGAGGAAGTCTTCCATGATCTTCCGAACACGGTTGGTGTTTCTCTGAATAGTCACCAGATACTGGATCAGGTTCTGAGGAAGCTCGCCTTCCTTGCCGCTCAGGATAAAATCTATGTTTGCCTTTATGGCGGTAAAGGGCGTCTTCAGCTCATGGGATATGGTACCGATGAACTTCGACTTCATCTCGTCAAGGGCCAGGAGCTCCTGGTTGACCCTCTCCAGTTCCGTCTTTGCCTCCTTGACATCTTCCAGAATGTTCAAGGTGGCCATCCGCGAGTCGGACAGCTCTCTTACACGCTCTTCCAACTCCTGGGTTCTATCCTCCACCTTCTTCTCCAGGGTCCTGCTGTACTCCTCCAGCTTGGAGCGGGAATGCTGCAGCTTGACAGCCATCCCGTTCAGGGCTTCACAGAGATCCCTGACTTCACCACTCGATGCAATCCGGACGGGTTCATCGAGTTCTCCCCTAGCGATTCTCTGGGTCGCAGCCACGAGTTCCCTGATGGGCCTGAGGGTGATCTGTGTGACCAGGAGAGTGGCAAGAATACCGATGGCTACGACGACGAGGGCCAGTAGTATGGCCGCCCGCTTGAGGGAAGCGAGCCTCTCGGCCCATTCCGACTCGGACACACCCACCACCGCCCTCATGGAAAGTCTCTCACCGTTGCCGCCCGCCCCGGAACCGACGATAGGACAGGAGAAGGTCATCACCTGGCCGAGCCCGGCAGGGGAGATCCCCTCCCCCGCCGTGGCCAGGATCCGCCCGTTGCAGTCTTCTACGCTGCAATAGACCACTCCTTCTCTCTCTCCAAACCTATCGACCAGAGGCTGGAGCGCGGCAGGAGAAGATATCGCGCCCGCCACCTCCACCTCTCTTGCCAGGTCCATTGCCAGGTCATTTCCCTGGCCTGCAAGGATCTGTCGAGCCACCTCTTTTTCATGACCGATAAAGAAAACACTGAGAATCAGACACGCAAGGACGATCAGCGTGGACACCATGAAAACGAATTTGATACGAATGCCGAATCGGCTTGCCCGTCTTTCCATCTCTCCTATGAGGAGCGGGGTTCGTATGTGCAAAAGGGCTCCTCTGCAAGGAAATCTCCGGACATCTCATAGGCCCTTGCCCGGCATCCCCCGCATACCTTCCGGTATTCGCACCTCCCGCATCGCCCCTTGTAGTTGTTGAAATCCCGGAGATCGCGGAAAATCCTCGAACCCTCCCAGATCTGTTCCAGGGTGTTTTGGCGAATATTCCCACAGTTGAGTTCCAGGTACCCACAGGGTTGGACCTCTCCCACATGGGAGATAAAGCAGAAGGACACACCTCCCAGACATCCCCGCGTCGTTGCATCGAGGCCGAAATTCTCATACGTCACGCTCTTCCCCTCATCCCTGGCCTTCTGCCTCAGGATCCTGTAGAACTGGGGGGCACAGGTGGCTTTAAGATGGAGAGGGCTCCTCTCTTTCTGATCATAGAACCACGTCAGGATCTCCTCGTACTCTTGGGCGGTCACCTGCTGCTCTGCAAGCTCCTTCCCTCTCCCCGTAGGGACCAAAAGAAAGACGTGATGGGCCGCCGCCCCGAGATCGATGGCCAAATCGAGAAGGGCAGGCAGTTCGTCGCGGTTGTGTTTGGTAACGGTCGTGTTGATCTGAAACTCAAGCCCCACCTTCTTGGCGAATCGAATACCTCTCAGGGCTCCTTCAAAAGCCCCAGGAACCTGCCGGAACCGGTCGTGACTCTCCGCCGTAGCGCCGTCAATGCTGACACTTATGCGCTGAATGCCAGAGTCTTGCATGTTCCGGGCCGCCGTTTCATCCACCAGGGTTCCGTTGACTGCCATGACCATACGGAGTCCCCTACTGCTTCCATAACGAGCCACCTCAAAGATGTCCTCACGCAGCAGTGGCTCCCCCCCTGTCAGGATGATAACCGGCTTGCTGAACGATGCCACGTCATCGATCAGGTCCAGGCATTCGCGGGTCGTGAGTTCATTGGGATAGAAACCCCTCTCCGCCGAAGCCCTGCAGTGGATGCATGCGAGATTACAGCGCCGCGTAATCTCCCATGCGATCATCCTCAGCTCGTTCATTGCCCGGTCCCGTTCAGGATCCGTGCCACTTCCTTGGCAAAATAGGTGAGAATGACATCAGCCCCGGCTCGCTTGATGCTTAGGAGGGTCTCCATCATGACCTCGGCGCCGTTGATCCAGCCCAGCCGATCCGCCGCCTTTATCATGGCAAATTCCCCGCTCACGTTGTACGCGGCCAGAGGGACGTCAAAGGAGTCCCTCACCGCGGCGATAACGTCAAGATACGGGAGGGCCGGCTTCACCATCACTATGTCCGCACCCTCCTGAATGTCAAGGGCGACCTCCCTGATTGCCTCCCGGAGGTTTCCGGGATCCATCTGGTAGGTCCTCCTGTCTCCAAACCTGGGAGGTGACTCGGCTGCCTCTCTGAAGGGGCCGTAAAAGGCCGAGGCGTACTTGGCCGAATACGCCATGATCGGTATGTGGCTGAACCCCTTTTCATCCAGGGCCTCGCGGATCGCACCCACACGGCCGTCCATCATGTCGGAAGGGGCCACCATGTCGGCACCGGCCTCTGCATGGGACACGGCCATCTTGGCAAGGAGTTCCAGAGTGGGATCGTTGACTATCACATCGCCTTCCACCAGCCCGCAATGGCCGTGGCTCATGTATTCGCAGAGGCAGACATCGGTCACGACGAGTACATCCCGAACCTCTTTCTTGATGGCCCGAATCGCCCTCTGAACGATTCCATCGGGAGCATAGCCCTCACTCGCCTTCTCATCCTTCTTCTCAGGAATTCCAAAGAGAATGACCGCCTCTATCCCCAGATCATTGATCCCCTTGACCTCTTCCGTAAGAGTGTCCACGGACAACTGATAGTTCCCCGGCATCGAGGAGATAGGCTTCCTGACCCGTTTACCCGGGCAGACAAACAAGGGCTGAATGAGGTCTTCTCTCCTGAGATGAGTCTCCCTTACCAGATTTCGAAAGCTTCTGTTCTGTCTCAGCCGCCGGGGCCGATATCGCGGAAACTCCATGGGTTCTCCTTTCCGAAGGCATTCATTCCGAGTTATTTTAGGAATATACAATAGATTCGGTAACATGTCCAGACTGCGGGATTTCCCCATTGCTTCGACTGGGCTCAGGACGGCGGCCACTCACCTTCGAGGGGCACCCACCGTTTCTTCGATACCGCTCGGGGACAAGGATATTGCCCGGTTGTCGGAGGACTAAAGACACGCATCTGTTGACACTGGGAATCCGGAATGCTACCTTCTAGGTGTCAGCCTCATGGGGGAAGTATGGGAAATACCCTGGATCGACAATCCATCAAGACTATCGAAGACCTCATCCAATCCCAGATGATCGAAAAGGAAGCCCTGGTACGCCTGCTCATCAAGAAAGGCGTAATCACTCCGGATGAGTTCAAAGGCGAGGTGGCCATGCTCAGCCGGAGGATTCAAGAACAGCGGAAATAGCCGGCGGGGCGGCATATGACGGGGATCGAGGCGGGGCGGCTGCGGGGAGGGTTACCTTCACCCCTGCGGCAGTGGGGAGGGATCTACAAATCTGCTGCTTCAAAGGTAGAAAGAGGGGAAAGGTTTCAGCCGTGGAGGGCGCCTATGGAAGAGAAGGACCGGGACTTTGTGCTAAAGGCGGCACGGGAGCAAAGGGTGAGGTTCATCCGGCTCTGGTTCACCGACATTCTCGGCTTTCTTAAGAGTTTCGCCATCACGTCCGAGGAGTTGGAGGGGGCATTGGAAGAGGGGATGGGGTTTGACGGGTCCTCGATTCAGGGGTTTGCACGCATCGATGAGAGCGACATGGTGGCTCTCCCGGATCCCAACACCTTCTGCGTCCTCCCCTGGAGGGGAGAGGACCAGCGGGTGGCAAGGATGTTCTGTGACGTCATGGAGCCCAATGGCGACCGGTATGAGGGAGATCCGCGGTGGATCCTGGAAAAGACGCTGCAGAGGGCGGCCCGGATGGGCTACACCTTCTACGTGGGACCGGAACTGGAATACTTCTACTTCAAGAGCGCAGAGTCCCCACCCCTGGGCCTGGACAAGGGGGGCTATTTCGACCTCACCCCTCTCGACGTGGCGACAGATCTCCGGAAGGAGACGATCCTGATTCTCGAAAAGATGGGGATCGGAGTGGAATACAGCCACCATGAGGTGGCCCCGAGCCAGCACGAGATCGACCTGAGGTACGCCGATGCCATGACCATGGCCGATACGGTCATGACCTACAGGCTCGTCGTCAAACAGGTGGCCCTCAACCACGGAGTCCATGCGACTTTCATGCCCAAGCCGCTCTTCGGCGTGAACGGCAGCGGCATGCACACGCACATGTCCCTGTTCCGGGGAGATGAGAACGCCTTCTTCGACCCGGAAGACAAGTACCATCTCTCGGAAACGGCCAAGAAGTACATCGCAGGGTTGCTGCGACATGCCCCGGAGATCACCCTGATCACCAACCAGTGGGTGAACTCCTACAAGCGGCTGGTCCCCGGGTATGAGGCTCCGGTCTATCTTTCCTGGGCCCTCCGGAACCGCTCGGACCTCATCCGTGTCCCCCAATACAAGCCCAACAAGCCGTCTGCAACGAGGATCGAATTTCGCTCGCCGGACCCGGCCTGCAATCCCTATCTGGCCTTTGCCGTGATGCTCGCTGCAGGACTCGAGGGAATCGAAAAAGACTACCCTTGCCCCGAACCTGTGGAGCGGAACGTCTACGAGATGACCGACTCCGAAAGGGAAGAACTCGGTATCGGCTCCCTGCCCGAAAATCTCTGGGAGGCGATCAGGCTGGCCGAGGAGAGCGATCTCGTGAGAACCACCCTGGGCGACCACCTCTTCACCAAGCTGATCGAGGACAAGAAGGTGGAATGGAAGCAATACGCATCCCAGGTCACTGGGTGGGAGCTTGACGAGTACCTCTCCGTTCTCTGATCACCATGAGCCGGGGGTAGGGAAGCTCGAAGCTCCAAGGCCGACAAAATATCTCTCCAATAGCCCCGCTCCCCGTACCTGCGCCGGGCACAGCCGGCAGATACCCCAGTGCCTCCACTGTCTCGCTCTGCCGGAAGAGTGCCGCCTGAAGGCCAGGAAACTCCCGGGTATCTCCGTCTTGACCTATCGGCATCTCTGCTACTATACTATCACGGCTGCAGAGGCGGCTGTTTCGACATATACCCCCGGCGGGTAGAGAGGGAAGAGGTCTCGTTCCGGCCGGGGTGCCGGGAAGGAAGAAGGTGGTATTCCATGGCCGCAGAGTCGGCGATCGTGATGAACAACGTCACCAAGGTTTTCGATCGGGATACCAACCGGCCGGTCACCGCTTTGGAGAACGTCTCCCTTGCCATCAACGACAACGAGTTCTTTACACTACTCGGGCCTTCTGGATGCGGCAAGACCACGCTGCTCCGCCTGATAGCCGGTTTCGACGAGCCGACCCGTGGAGAAATCCTCTTGTTCGGCAAGAACCTAAGGGGCCTTCCTCCACAGAAGCGTCCTGTCAATACGGTTTTTCAACACTACGCCCTGTTCCCCCATATGACCGTGGCCGAGAACGTTGGATTCGGCCTGAAGATGCTCGGCAAGGATGAGAGGGAGATCACCAGAACGGTTGAGGAGATGCTGGAGCTGGTGAAAATGAGGGAATTCGGCCACCGCAAACCCACCCAACTCTCGGGCGGACAGCAACAGCGGGTGGCCCTGGCGAGGGCGCTCGCTCCAAGGCCTAAGGTCCTGCTCCTCGACGAACCCCTCTCTGCCCTGGATCTGAAACTCCGCCAGGAGATGCGGGGCGAACTCAAGACACTCCAGAGGGAGACGGGCATCACCTTCGTCTTCGTCACTCACGACCAGGTCGAGGCGCTGACCATGAGCGATCGCATCGCCGTGATGTCCCTCGGCCAACTCCAGCAGAAGGGAACGCCGAACGAGATCTACGAACAGCCTGTCAACCGGTTCGTGGCGGACTTCATAGGGGAAACCAATTTCTTGGAAGCTACCGTCTCCGGGATCGACGGCAAAGTGGCACGTTGTTCTATCGGGGAGGGCATGGAACTCCTGGTGGATGAAGTGGGCAACAAGAAACTCGGTGATCGAGTGACTCTTGCCCTTCGGCCTGAAAAGATATCGTTCCGGCCTGCCAGCGAAGCAGTCCGGGGAGGGCTCGTCGGGGAGGTCAGGGACTCCGTCTATGTCGGCACGGACACGACCTATCACATAGCCCTGGATGGGGGGGTCGAGATTATTGTCCGGGGACAGAATTCGATCATGGGCGAGAGCCGGTTCAAGGTAGGCAACAGAGTGGAACTGAGGGTGGCGCGAGGCGCCGCCCGGATCCTGATGGACTGATGCAACTGCCGCCCAGTCAAAGACTTCGCCGCATCCTCGGGTTAGGACCAGCGGTGGGGATCATCTTCGTTTTTATGGTGATCCCCATGGGCATAATCGCTGTCTATTCCTTTCTCGAGTCGAATCCGTACGGTGGTGTGAGACCCCATCTCTCGCCGGACGCCTATGTTCAGTTCCTCTTCGAGAGAGACCTCGATGGCACTCTGGTTTTCAACAAGGCCTATCTCCTTATCTTTTGGAGGTCGTTCCTTCTGGCAGGGGCAACGACCATTCTCTGCCTGTTGATCGGGTTTCCTACGGCATACTTCATGGCCATGCAGCCGCCGTCCCGGAAGAATCTATTGGTCTTCCTTGTGACGATCCCCTTCTGGACCAACCTCCTCATCCGCACCTTCTGCTGGATCCTCATCCTCCGCGACACGGGCATCATCAACAATGTCCTGGCTGCTCTAGGGATAGTCCACAAACCCCTCACGTTACTCTATACGGACGGGGCGATCCTTCTAGGATTGGTCTACACTTACATCCCCTTTATGGTGCTGCCCATCTACGCAACTGTGGAGAAATTCGACATCCGGCTCTTTGAGGCGGCCCACGATCTGTATGCCAACCGCAGGCAGCTCATGCGATGGGTTGTCCTGCCCCTTGCGGCCCCGGGAATCGTTGCAGGCAGTTTGCTGGTCTTCATACCAAGTCTGGGGGCTTTCATCGCCCCGAATCTTCTCGGCGGGGGCAAGCACCTCATGATCGGCAGTCTCATCCAGCTTCAGTTCGCCTCCTCACGAAACTGGCCTTTCGGCTCGGCGGCCGCGCTGATTCTATTGTCCTTCGTCCTGGGTGCAATGACGATCTATATCCTAGGCCCCGCGCGGAAGAGCAGAATCGAGGACCACGGATGATCGATTCGAAGTGGAAACAAACAATCAGTCACTCCATCCAGGAAGGCTCCCGCAGGCGCGCCGGTCGCTTCGTGATAGGCCGGTTTCCCGGATTCGGCGCGACTGCCTGGTTCTTCTTCGCATTCCTATACCTCCCCATTCTGATCCTGGTGGTCTTCTCTTTCAACACGGGCCGCTCAGCCACCATATGGCACGGATTCAGCCTGGAGTGGTACGGAAAGGCCTTTGCCAACGACGACATCCAGCGCGCGGCCGTCAACAGTCTGACCGTGGCGGTTACGGCCACCGCCTTTGCCACCGTTTTCGCTACCTTTGCCGCTCTCGTCATGGTTCGAATGAATCGATTCCGAGGCCAGAACGTCTCTTATGCAGTCCTGATGCTCCCCCTCATCGTTCCGGAGATCGTCACGGCGGTGGCCACTCTCTCATTTTTTACGGCCGTGGGCCTCAACCTAGGACTGGGCAGGGTGATCATCGCCCATACCGTCTTCTGCACTCCCTTTGCTTTCCTGCCCATACGGGCGAGATTGGAGGGCATGGATGCCACTCTGGAGCAGGCGGCACAGGACCTGTATGCCGACGAGTGGCAGGCGTTCCGTCACGTGACCCTGCCCCTGCTCATGCCCGGCGTCATCTCCGGTGCCATGCTCTCCTTCATCATCTCAATGGACGACTTCATCATTACTCTCATGATAGCGCAGGCGGGATCGACCACCCTGCCCCTGTACATCTATGGAATGGTAAGGATGGGCATAACGCCTGAGATAAACGCGGTGTCAACAGTGGTGCTGGCGATTTCCATCACTTTTGTTTCACTCTCTTACTTGATAGGGCGATGGAAATAAGGGGTTCACAGGGGAGAGGCCGTCGATTCTTCCCAACCTTCAACCACCAATTGAAAGGAGGCAAAAATGAAGAGGGTCTATTGCTTACTGGTGGCCGTCTTGGCAATCTGGTTCTGTGCATCGAGCGTCATGGCTCAGGGGCACCTGTTTCTTTACAATTGGACCGACTACACTTCTCCGGACCTGATCAAGAAGTTCGAAAAAGAGACCGGAATCAAGATCACACTCGATACCTATGACTCCAACGAGACGCTCCTTGCAAAACTCAAAGCCGGGGGAGGCGGATACGATATCGTCGTTCCCTCGCAGAACTTCGTGCCAATAATGATCAAGGAAGGGTTGCTGCAGAAAATCAACGCTTCTCAGCTCAAGGGGTACGAAAACATCATAGACAGCTTGAAGAGCCCTCCATGGGACCCGGGCAACGTATACTCGGTTCCATGGCAGAACGGTACCACTGCTTTCTCCGTCAACACGGACGTGTACAAGGGAGACATCAACACTTACAAGATCCTCTTTGAACCACCGCCTGAACTCCAGGGGAAGATAGCCATGTTCGGTTCCCCTGACGAGGTGATCCCCATGGCCCTGATCTACCTGGGGTTTGAGCAGTGCAACGAGAATCCCCGGGAGATGAAGCAGGTCCAGGAGCTGCTCCTCCGGCAGAAACCGTATGTCAAAGTCTACAATTCAGACGGCATCCTCGAAAGGCTCATCTCCGGAGATGTGGCCATCCATTGTAACTGGAACGGCTATGCCATGCGCACCAGGATGCAGAACCCGAGTATCAAGTATGCCTACCCGGTGGAGGGTGTCCTGAGTTGGGCGGACAGCCTCGTGGTCCCCAAGGATGCAAAGAACAGGGAAAATGCAATCAAGTTCATCGAGTTCATGCTCAAGCCCGAAAACGCCGCTGTTCAGTCGAACTTCGCCCGTTACTCCAACGGGATAAAGGGCAGCGAAGCCTTCATGGACGAAGACCTGAAGAACGCCCCGGAGATGCACGTACCGCCGGGTATCAAGAGGGTCTTCAACATGGCCTGTTCGGAGAAGAGCATCAAACTCTATGACAGGGTCTGGACCAGGCTGATGCAGTAAAGGGGGGCTCCAAAGACAGGCCTCTCCTCCATCTCTTCCCCTCTGCCTGGCATCTCGGAGGATCCGATGATAACAGTCTTCAGCGAGGATCATCGTCTTCATCACGGGAAATACGAGTTGATCGACGGCCGGTTCATGCCGCCCTTCGAGAACCCGGTCCGGGCGGACCGTATCATGGCTCGAATCCGGGAGGTGGGCCTGGGAGAAGTCGTTACTCCCAGGGACCACGGGCTCGATCCGATCGCACAGGTGCATACGCGGCGATTCATCGAATTCATGCAAACGGCCCACGAGCAGTGGCGCAAAGAACACGGCGATACGGATGCGCTGCCAATCTGCTGGCCCACCAGGACGCTGCGCCAGACCGAGCCAGAGACGATCGACGGGAGATTGAGCTACTTCTCCTTTGATGCCGGTACGCCCATTACCTCCGGGACTTGGCAGGCCGCGACCTCTGCAGCCAATGTGGCAATGACCGGCGTGGAACTGATCCAGGAGGGCGAGGAGGCGGTCTTTTCCCTCTGCCGCCCTCCCGGGCATCACGCATCAATGGATCTGTACGGCGGTTACTGCTTCTTCAACAACGCGGCCATCGCCGTCAAAGCCCTCCTGGGCAAGGAAGGAGCAGAACGGGTGGCAATACTTGACGTAGACTACCACCACGGCAACGGTACACAGGCGATCTTCTATGGTCGCGGCGACGTGCTCTTTGTCTCGCTCCATGCAGATCCTGCCCAGGAATACCCCTATTTCCTGGGCTATGCGGACGAGACCGGTGAGGGCAAGGGAGAAGGGGCCAACAGGAACTTCCCCATGCCCTGGGGCACGGAGTGGCCTTCCTATCTGGAGTCCCTCGAGAAGGGACTTGCCATCATACGGGACTTCGGCCCTGACACGATCGTGGTCTCCCTTGGTGTGGACACCTTCGAGGAGGATCCCATCTCAAGGTTTAGACTCAAGAGCGATGACTACCTCAGGTTGGGAGAAAAGATCGGCAGGCTCTCCCTGCCGACCCTCTTTATCATGGAGGGGGGGTACGCGGTCGAACAGATCGGCATCAACGTGGTCAATCTGCTCACGGGTTTCGAGGGGGCCTAGGGTCTCTCCGAAAGGCCTGTTCCGAGAGCTCGACCCTTCATAGGCCGCCGGATCCCTCTCATGCGCACCCGGGAACACGGCCGTTCCCCTGTCAAAGAGAGAAAAAACCCTAAGCGGTGGGGTACCCCATCGGGAGTGAGGGGCAAGGGGAGAGGGCGTGTTCGTGGTTCGTGTTCGTGGGGAAGGGGCAAGAGTTCACCGCCCACGAGCCCCGAAAGGGTCACCGCGTGAGCTTGGGAGCGAAGGGATAGGGGCGCTACCCTGTCAGAGAGAGAAATGACTGTAAGGTTACCTGGCTGCAAGAGTCCTCGGTCCAAAGTCCAGGAAACTCCATGCCCCGGTTTTCGATCAGGGTATTAGAAGCGCCATGAGGGCCTTCTCCGTGTGGAGCCGGTTCTCGGCCTGATCATAGACGGCGCTTCGGGGCCCGTCCATGACCTCGTCGGTCACCTCGACTCCCCTCAGGGCCGGCAAGCAGTGTTCGAAGATCACATTCCTGTCGCACTTGGAAAGCAACTCTTCGGTCACCTGGTAGGGCATACAACGCTCCCTCCGTTCGGCCTCTTCGGCTTCCTGGCCGATCCACCACCACACATCCGTATAGACAACGTGGCAGTCCCTCGTAGCCTCTCCGACGTCCTCGGTCTGGTTGAAGCGGCTGCCCGAGTCTCTGCAGTTTTCTTCGATGGCTTCTGTCCATTCCGGCCGGAGCCAGTACTTCCGGGGACCGCACTGGGTGTAATTGATACCAAGCTTGGTACAGAGTTTGGCCAGGGAGTGGGAGACATTGGTCCCATCGCCCATAAAAGTCACGTTGAGCCCCCTTACCGTGTCGAATCTCTCCATCATCGTCAGTACGTCGGCCAATGCCTGGCAGGGATGATTCACATCCGACATCCCGTTGATGACAGGTATGTCGGCATATCGGGCAAGCTCTTTCATCTCCTCGAAATCGTTCCACCGGATCATGATGGCATCCAGGAAGCGGCTCATGACCCGGGCGGTATCACAGATATTCTCCTTCTTTCCGAGATGCAGCTCGCCGGGCCTCAGATAAAGGGCGATCCCTCCCATCTGCTGTACACCCAGTTCGAAGGATATCCGTGTTCTTGTCGATGGTTGGTCAAAGAGGAGCCCCACGGACCTGTTCCTCAGCATTGGTTCAAAGACACCCCGCTTGGCATCGAGTTTCAGTTGCCTTGCCGTGTCCAGGATGTGTATCAACTCCTCCCTGTCGAAATCCTGAATGTCCAAATAGTCTCTTCCACGAAACCTGCGCATCAAGAAACACCTCCCCCCGGTAGCCTCTCTCGTTATCACCGACCATAAGGACCACTCTCCATGCGCCAACCTGTGACGGGTACACTACCCTATCAGAAGCGGAAGTGCCCATCAAGGGGGCAGCCCTCGCCTGATCCACATCTGTCTTCACTCGGTCAACTCAGACTATCGGCATTTTGTGCCATTCCCTCGCCCTGCTCGTGAGCCTGCCCTGAACCGAGTGAAGGGACCAGTCGGAGCGACCCTGGGCAGCGAAGAATCTCTGTTCCTGGGCTAAGCGATCGAAACAGGAGCGGAATTCTTCGTCGCTCCGCTCCTCAGAATGACAAGATGACTATCAGAATGATAAGTTGGCCAAACGTATAGTAGTCGATCTATTACGTAATTGCGTTTTGCTTCTATCTTCAGGAGTTCCAGGTTTAGGCGCCCGATTTTGGCCTCGCCGAGATCGATCATCCTTGCCTTTTTCCCGCCCCCTGTTGTAATATCCTGACGATTCGCTTGGACCGGCAGGGCGCAAGAAGACCACTCAAAGGAGGTTAGTCATGGATCTCTACCAGGGCAGGATCATCAGGGTCGATCTCTCACGAGGAGAGCTTACCGTGGAGGAGACCCGCAAGGACTGGATTGACCGGTACATCGGCGGAATGGGGCTCGCCTTTCGCTACCTCTTTGACGAGGTCGACCCGCAGGTCGATCCCCTCTCACCTGAGAATCCGATGATCTTCATGACCGGTCCGCTGGCAGGAACCCTGGCTCCGCTCACGTGCCGGACCATCCTCGTCTCGAAATCCCCGAAGTCGGGCACGATCTTCCAGTCGAGTGTGGGAGGAGCCGTCGCAGCAGAGATCAAATATGCCGGCTATGACGGAATCATCATCAAGGGGAAAGCCCCAAAGCCCGTCTACCTCTCCGTCAAGGACGCTCGAATAGAAATCAGAGATGCCGGGAGCCTGTGGGGCAAGGGAATCTATGCAACCGAGAAGGCACTGAAAGAACTCGAAGGGGATGCCGAGATCAAGACACTTTCCATCGGGCCGGCCGGTGAGAACCTGGTGCCCATGGCCTGCATCGGGAGTGAGTCGTATCGCCAGTTCGGGCGGGACGGGACTGGAACTCTCATGGGAAGCAAGAATCTCAAGGCTATCGCCATACGTGGGACCGGCGCAGTCCATGTAGCGAACATGAGCGGTTTTCTCGACTATGTTCGAGAGATCTCTTCCACAGATCTAATGACGGAAAGGAACCTTTGGGCCCATACGGACGGAACGCCTATTCTGGTAGAAGCCATGAACGAGATGGGTATCCATCCGACCCGCAACTTCCAGGAGGGGACTTTCGAGGGATGGGAAAGGATCAGCTCCGATGCGGTCAAGTCGATCAAGAAGGGGGCCAGAGCCTGCCATAGTTGTCCCATGGCCTGCGGCAACTTCGTCCGCACTGAAAAGGCCATGGTGGAAGGACCAGAGTACGAAACCCTGGCGCTGGGAGGTTCGAACTGTGCCGTGGCCGACATCGAGGCCGTTGCTCTTTTCAACGAGCTGTGCGATGACATGGGCCTCGATACCATCTCAACTGGAAACACCATCGCCTTTTCCATGGAGATGACCGAAAGAGGCATTCACGACTTCGGCGTTACCTTCGGCGACAAGGAGAACTACCTGAGAATCCCCGACGAGATGGCCCACCTCCAGGGTCGCGGCAGGGAACTGGCCCAGGGGGTTCGGTACCTCGCCGAGAAGTTCGGGGGCAGGGAGTTCGCCATGGAGATCAAGAACCTCGAACTGCCCGGCTACGATCCCCGTGGAAACTACGGAATGGGACTGGCCTATGCCACATCGGACCGGGGGGCATGCCACATGCCGGCCTTCACGGTGTTCAGCGAAAAACCCTTCGACCTGGAGGCGATGGCCGAGGAGGTCGTGGCAGGGCAGAATCGCAACAGCATCAAGTGGTCCATGTGCTTCTGCGATTTCTGGGGGTCTGTGAACACCCGGATCATGTCTCGATTTTTGGAATACGGCCTTGGAAAGAGAATCCCTCCATCGGAGCTCGACCGGATCGGCGAGCGGATCTGGAACCTCTCCCGCCTTTTCAACCTGAAAGCCGGTTTCACAAGGGCGGACGACGACATTCCACAGCGCCTCAAGGAGCACCCGCTCAGAAAAGGGGCCAGGGAGGGGAAGGTTCTCTCCGTAGATGATTTTGAAACCATGCTCCACCATTACTACCGGATACGGGGCTGGGATTCAGAGGGGGTTCCTGCTGCCGAAAAACTCGAGGACCTGGGGATAGCGGATCTTGCCTGAACGAGAAGGAGGGAGCAGCCATGGAAAAGGTTATTCTCGTCGATATCGAGAAATGCACGGGGTGCGGCCGGTGCACCCTTGTCTGTTCCGGTCTGAAGGAGGGGGTCTTCGCACCTTCAAAGTCGAGGATCCATCTTGTCAACTTCGCAAGGGAGGGGCTTTCGGTACCCAACGTCTGTTTCCACTGCGAGGAACCCGCCTGCGCCGAGGCCTGCCCTGTGGAGGCGATCTCTCGGAACGGTACAGGCGCGGTGGTTGTGGACCGAGACGCCTGTACAGGCTGCGGTGTCTGTGTAGAGGCCTGCCCTTACGGCATGATCTGGCTCGACGATGAGGGCTTGGCCTGCAAGTGTGACCTCTGCAGAGGTGATCCTGAGTGCGTCAAAGTCTGCCAGCCCGGTGCGATCGCCTTTGCCGTGCCTGAAGGCAATTCCCTTGAGGAGCGCATCTTTCAGATGTCCAAGAAAAGCGGCAGGGACGACCCCAGAGAGCGGCGGCTCGAAATCGCCGAGATCTTCAGGGAGCGCTACCGATAGAAGAGGGATTGCAAAAGCCCAGAAGGGTGGAGACGCCACTCTCCATACCTGAAAAGGAGGGCGGCAGAGGAGGAAAACTATTGACATGGAGAGGCCGTAGGGCTAGAGTGTGGGTTGTTGCCTTTCGCCATGGACTTTCCGCCTTTTCGGCTTCCGGCAAAGTCCGGGACCTTGGCAAAGGCGCCGATCTCGAATAAAGGCACGATGGGTTGACACAAGAAAAGCAAATAGAGGAGGTTCGATCCATGGCTAGAACCGTCAGGTGCGGCTTGATCCAGGCGGGTTGTACCGTGTCGGGTAATGAAGACATCGAGACCATCAAGAAGGCCATGATTGAGAAGCATGTGAAGATGATAGAGGAGGCCGGCCGGAAGGGGGTCCAGATCCTCTGCCTCCAGGAACTCTTCTACGGGCCCTATTATCCAGCCGAGCAGAACCCGAAATGGTACGACCTCAAGGAAAAGGTCCCCGAAGGCCCTACAGTCTCCATGATGACGGAATTTGCGAAGAAATACGATATGGTCATGGTCGTGCCGGTATGTGAAGAGGCGATTACGGGTGTCTACTACAATACCGCCGCCGTGATCGACTCCGGGGGGGAATACCTCGGGAAATACCGCAAGAACCACCTCCCCCATGCCCACCCGGGTTTCTGGGAGAAGTTCTATTTCAAACACGGCAACCTCGGATACCCGGTTTTTGAGACAGCATACGCAACAATCGGCGTCTATCTCTGTTACGACCGCCACTTCCCCGAGGGACCCAGGCTCCTTGGGCTCAACGGCGCGGAAATCGTGTTCAACCCGTCGGCCACTGTGGCCGGGCTTTCCGAGTATCTCTGGAAGCTCGAACAGCCGGCCCATGCCGTTGCAAACGGCTATTTCGTGGGAGCCATCAACCGGGTGGGACACGAGCAGCCCTGGGACATAGGCGAGTTTTACGGAACAAGCTATTTCTGCAACCCCAGGGGAGAGATCATTGCGGAGGCGAGCAGAGACAAGGACGAACTCCTCGTAGCCGATCTGAATATCGACATGATCGAAGAGGTGAGAAAGGTCTGGCAGTTTTTCAGGGATCGAAGGCCGGAGACATACGACGACATATGCGAGTTGTTGCCTTAAAGCCTAGCCATCTCCAAGGAAGAGGGTGATCCAAACGGGTTTCGATGCTGAGATCTGTTCGGGACGCTCGATCGTCTGTTCTTTGACGGATTATCCGCCTTCGACTCTTCTCAGCAGTCCATGTATTGTCCTCAGACACGCCCTTGCCTGGATGTGGGGGGGGTGATCCCTTTAGGGGGAGGTCTTTCTCTCCTGCTTGGTTGGAAAGGGTTGGTGCTGGCAGCCCTGCAGGAAAGAGCGTGCCATTCTCGCCAGACCGGAGATCCCGGTAAACCCGGCAGATAAGGAAACTCGGATGTTCAAGCTGATAACAGGGGGCCATCTGTTTTCCCCGGATGACCGCGGCGTCCAGGACATACTCATATTCGACGAAAAGATCGCAAAGATCGGCGGGGATCTGTCCTCCGTGGCAGAGCAACTGGGGGCAGAAGTTATTTCCGCTGAGGACAGAATTGTAACCCCCGGCTTTATGGACCAGCACGTCCACTTCCTGGGAGGAGGGGACTACGAAGGCCCTGCGGGTGCGACCACGGACATCGAGTTCAGTTCGCTGACTAGGTCGGGCATAACGACCGCTGTCGGCTGCCTCGGCAGCGAGGATGTCGCAAGGAACATGCTGGATCTTGTGAGACGGGCCCGCGACCTGGAGAAGTTGGGAATAACGACCTACGTGTACTCGGGTTCATTCAACGTCCCTTCACCCACCATAACCGGAAGCGTGCGCAACGACGTAACCGTCATCGATAAGGTTTTGGGTGTGAAATTCGCCATCTCAGAAGCGATGGCTTCATTTGCCTCTCTCAGTGACCTGGCCGAGGTGGCCAAGGACTCCTTTCTGGGCGGCCTGATCGGTGGAAGGAAGGGGGTGGTGCACATCCACGTGGGGAGAAGACCCGAACGGATGGATCGACTCTTCGATCT
>JAFDHF010000055.1 GCA_019308905.1 Deltaproteobacteria bacterium | reverse complement strand
ACCCCAGGCCTCAACTCCCTCAACCTCGGAATCAACCGATCACCCCTCCCATCAGGCAAAAATACATCCAACATAACCAAGTCAAACCCACGCCACCCCATGACCTCCAACGCCACCCCACAACTACCCACAGCGTGAACCTCATGTCCCGATCGCCGGATCGTTCTATCAAGGAGGGAGTTGAGTGGACCGTCGTCCTCAACGATCAGGACCTTCATCGGGATTCCTCTTTTCCCCTTTCGGTTTTCTTCACACACCGCAAGATCTGTACCACCAAGCCTTGCTCTTGACGCAACTCCTTGTAATATCGAGGAATTCACCTAAATTCAGACAATAGGGCTTCACGGAGAAGATGGGAAAAGGTGAGTCAGAAGTGGCTCATCTGAAATCACAAATCGATGCTATCCGTCTAGAATAGAAGGTTTAATCAAGGCTGTGCCAGAAATGGCTCATTTTGTGTCGAGTCCAGCCCCAGGCACTTCAGTTTTCTGTAAAATGTCCTTCGAGGCAAGCCCAGCATCGAGGCAGCCCTGGCTTTCTGCCACCGGTTGACCTTCAGGGCCCTCAGGAGAAGGCGCTTCTCGAAATTTCGAACGGCGCCATGAAAATTCGTGTCTTCCGGCCTACATGTGCCCTTTGACCTCCTGCCCCTGGTAACGAGGTCGGAACCTTGTGGATTCACAAAGTCAAGCCGCTTGACGGCCACGTAGCGGTGCAACACGTTTTGAAGCTCTCTAACGTTTCCCGGCCAATCATATTCCATGAGGGCTTTCATTATTCTTGAAGGGATGAATCCCGGTTCGTCATATCCGTGAGCGTGCAAGAAATGATCAACCAGCAGGGGGATATCCTCCTTACGTTCCTTAAGCGGAGGCACCGTGATGAGAATAACGTGGAGCCTGTAAAAGAAATCATGCCTCATAAGGCCCCTATCCACCATATCCTTCAGATCTCTGTTGGTGGCGGATATGATCCGGAAGTCGGATTTCTTGACCCTGGTGTCTCCCACAGCTATGTACCCGTTGCCCTCAACGGCCCGGAGCAGCTTGACCTGTAATCCCGGAGCGAGTTCCCCGACTTCGTCCAGAAAGAGTGTGCCCTTATCTGCAATGTCCAGGAAACCATTCTTGTCGAACTGCGCTCCTGTGAAAGCCCCCCTCTTGTGCCCGAAAAACTCACTTTCAAGGAGATTCTCGGGTATGGCTCCGCAGTTTACAGCCACGAAACTCCTTCTGTGCCGATCACTCGCCCGGTGAATCGCCCGTGCGACGAGTTCCTTTCCTGTGCCAGATTCTCCGTGGATCACCACGGGCGCGTCGGTCTCTGCGGCCGTCACGATCAATTCATAGACCGCCTTCATCGCCCGGCTCTCGCCGATGATGCCGGCAAACTTGCAACTCTTCCTCCGTGAAGGCTTCAGATCCCCCTCATCCTCGAGGCGCTGCTCCGCCTCTTCACAGGACCTATCTTCCCGAGCGCCGTTCATGGCAATATCTTTTACTGCAAGAAGAAGTGCAGGTTTTCCCTTCCACCATACAGGTATATAAAAGACCTTGACCCGCCGCTGCCGATCGGTGCGGCCGATACATACACTTGCGCTACAACGGATAAAGGTATTCTCCTCAGATCCACTGTTCTCTTGCCCAAGCTCGGGTTTCCAGGCCTCACCAAATACGACCGCCGGATCCGCGCCGAGTATTTGCCCTGGCCGGCAACCGAACATGGAGCACAGGGAATCGTTCACATACACCAACCTTCCGTTCTGGGAAATTCCAACTCCGTCGGAGAGCTTCTCCACAAGAATCCGATATGCTTCCCACTGACCTCTGTTCATATCACGCCACACCCGTCCTTCCGGGAACGGATCTACTGGGCCCGCTCGATTCTCTGTAGCTTCCAATTCCGGCAGCCCTCCTTGTTTTGTTCCCGCTCGCATACGACCCCCATCCCGAACCCCCTTGAAGTTCTCACACGAACAGCAGGAATCTTTAATCCTTCCCCTGACTTCTATCTACCCCCCTCTGCATCCTTTGGGATGCCTGCAACAGTGGCCCTCCCTCGGGCGCTTCGAGGCCGAAAGTCATATTCTCTTTGACCCAAGTTCTATATCCTGGAGGGTTCAAAGGCTGGCTGGGTCGAGTGTCAATCCTTTTCATCTCGGCTCACTTCTCTCAGGCAGATCTCGACAAAGAAAGGTCCGGTTTCGGTCTCGAAGGGAATCAGTATGACCGGTTGGTCGGTGAGGTGGTTGAGTACGTGTCCCTTCCCTGTGATGACCGTAGGAATAGCCATTTGAAACGAATATCCCTTCTGGTCCAACTGGGCCTTTACACCCCCTGTGATCATATTGGTCAGTTCCCCAACTGCATCGCTGACATCTTGATCGAGATCATTCACCACTTCACCGAGCATGGCAGACACTACCCGTTTGATGCACCTCTCGGAGAAGCTCAGGCCGAAGTATCCGCTGACCTTCTGGCCTGCCAGGCCGATAATACCGGTGACATCGCCGATTAACCTGTTCCCATCTTTTACGGCCGGCCTTCCCGGTTTGGCCTCGACCCGGGCCATCGTTCCCAGGACATTAAGGGTAACATCAACAAAGGAAGTAATGAACTCAGCATCCATCAATACGAAACCTCCCGACAAAGGAACGTCATACTTCCGGATCATTCCGCGCACCTGACCTGTCTGTCCATCTCCTGGACCAGATCGAGGATGCCTCGGGTAATTTGGCCCAATGGGAGGACAAAATCCACTGCTCCAAGCCTAATTGCCTCTTTCGGCATGCCGAAAACCACAGAGGTCTTCTCGTCCTGAGCGATGTTTCGCGCTCCATTCTCCTTCATCATCAAAAGTCCCTCGGCTCCGTCACTACCCATCCCTGTCATTATGACACCGACAGCGTTGCGCCCCGCATAACGCGCCACACTCTTGAAAAGCACCTCCACGGAAGGACGCTGCCGGCAGACACGGGGCCCCTTTTTCACCTCGACGTAGTATGTAGCGCCCGACCGTCGAAGGAGCATATGGTAGTTTCCCGGAGCTATGAGAGCTTTACCAGGTGCGACCGTGTCGCCATTCTGAGCTTCCTTTACCTCCATTGCGCAAACCTGGTTGAGCCTCTTCGCAAAACTGTGAGTGAAGTGTTCCGGCATATGCTGAACAACTAAGGTTCCGGGAGCATTTCCCGGCATCGCTGCAAGTACCTCTGTGAGAGCCTGGGTGCCACCAGTCGAGGCGCCGATGGCAACGACCTTGTTCGTGGTTCTGGCCAGGGCCAAACGTTTCGGAGAGGCCCTGCTCCCGGACTTAGCCGGCCCTCTTTTCTCCACCTTTGCCCGGGCACAGGCCTTGATCTTTTCGACGAGTTCTATGGTCATGTCCCCCACCGTATAGGCCGGGCCCGGCTTGCACATCACCTCCACGGCGCCTGCATCCGTGGCTTCGAGGGCCAGTTCACCCCCTTTGGGGGTCAGTGACGAAACCACAATTACAGGTAGAGGATAGTGACGCATCAACTTGCGGAGAAAGGTGATTCCGTCCATGCGCGGCATCTCGACATCTAACGTCAGCACGTCGGGTTTGAGTTTTACGATCTTGTCCCGTGCCACAAAGGGATCGGACGCGGTTCCTACCACCTCGATTTCAGGATCTCGTGCCAGTTCCCTGGAAAGGATCGAACGAACCACGGCCGAATCATCTACGACCAACACACGGATTCTCCGTAACGGCCTTAGGGGTGGCTCAAGAATGGATGGTTTACGATGGTTGTTCATCCAGATACGCCTCCACCGTCAAGTGACATGTTCAAAACCACTGGCAAGCCGTCAACCAGGAAGCAGAGCGAATCGGGCTTGTGTGCCAAAGCGCTCCATCCTGCAGGATTCAGCGCAGATATTTCCGGTATGGAAAGGTCGAAAACCGGTTCGTCGCCGACGAGGGCCGTCAGAACCTGGCCACAGGTGATATTCAACAGCTCTTTCAGGGCATCGTCGCTCTGTATGATCTTCAGGGCCTCAACAGGCTCCATGCCCAGGACGTTTCCCGCAATCACCGGGCACATGGCCTGCGGAACCGCGAGCACCAACTTCCCGCTCATTACGCCTCGGAAAGCCATTGTGGCCTGAAGATATCTCGACCCTGTCTCAGGGATCTCCTCCTTGGAAATCAGTTCACCAAACAAGAAGGAGAACCGTTCCAGCACCTCGCAAAAGACTGTCGCCAGAAGTTCCTTTCGATCATTTATCATCGTCCGTTCCCATGATTTCATCCACGACCATTCGAATCAGCTCCGGAGTAAAGGGCTTCCGCACATATACACGGACGCCCTTTGACTTCAGCTCTTCAATTCGGGGCGCGCTTCCTTCGGTTGAAACCACAACGACCGGGATGGTCCCCAAGAGGCCGTCTTGACTCATTCTCTCGATCATTTCAATGCCGGTCATCACGGGCATGTTGATGTCTGCAAAGACGAGATCTATCCAATGGTCGTCCAGGATGTCCAAGGCTTCCTTCCCATTGGAGGCCTGGTGGAGTTCATTAACAGGTACACCGGCCAGCTGAAGTGTTTTGGCAATCACGGCCCGCACCGTCTGTGAGTCGTCAACCACAAGGATATTGAGGGCCATAGACTCTCACCTCCCTCTTGTAAGCTTAAAGAAGCCTTTCATTTCCTCGAGTTTCTCTATGGTTCGGCACGCCACCCTCTCCGTTATCTGGGCTTTCAGGCCCAACCGGGAAGCAAGCCGGCTGGACAGGCGATAATTGAGGCCGTCCATACCTGTCCCAATGCCTCCCATCATCGACAGGGCGTCGGCCACATGGACCAGATCGGCCGGCCCCGGCTCATCCAAGAAATGTTCCGGCTGATGATGCCATCGAACCACATCAACGAGCTCCTCCGGCAGATTCCAGCACTCCAGAAGAAAGGCACCGACCTCAGCATGGTCGATCCCCAACACTCGCCTTTCGGCTTCCTCGAAGGGTACGTTCTTCTCAAATGCCAGAGCTGTGATCGGAACAGCATCGATCTGTACGAACGTCCCGAGTACGATTTTCCCGATATCGTGGAGCAAGGCCGATGTAAAGGTGTATTTGGAGGAGTCGAGATTCAAGGCGGCTGAGAGTTCACAAGCGCCAATGGCAACGGCAACCGAGTGCCGCCACAGCTCGCCCGGGGGAAGGCCGTAGCCCTTGATTCCCCCTTTCGCCAGGGTGGCCGCGACCGAGGCTACGACAAGCTCAAAGACCTTATCTGTACCCAGCCGAAGGACTGCCTCCTGGATAGAACCGATCCTTCTCGCCCACGAGTAGATCGAGGAGTTTGCCAAGCGCAGCAGGTCTGCGGTTAGTCCAGGGTCGAGCTCGGCTGTCTCCGTGACGTCACGGATTCTGACATGGGGATCCTGGAGAAGCTTGAAAAGCTTGGTCGCGGCAATCGGCATCCAGGTCACGGAGCGGGCCTTTGAAAGAATCTCCTTTCTCCGGTTCATAGTTCTACCTCTCGGCCTCCGGACTTGACGACCGTCTGGCCTCCTGCTATGTAGAGGTACATTGTCCGTGAAATCGTTCCCCCGATGTCTTCTGCAGCGATCAGAATATCGTTCTTCCAGAGAATCTTCCTCAGAACCGTGTAGTTCCGTTCCCCTATTCTGAACATCTCCTTTTCGTCGAGAAAGCTTGCGGCACCCGCGACCTTGGCAACCAGGCGTTTTCTTTCCGCTCCCATGTCGAAGACGGCTTGCAGTAGGAGAGCGACACCCGTATCCGTAAACATACATGGGTTGGCCTCTGCCTTGGGAGGATCGATCTTTGACAGAGGAAGCATACAGTGGATGAGACCCCCGACTTGTATGGCCGGGTCGTACAAAGAAACTCCGATGCATGACCCCAGGGAGTATGTAACGAGGATATCTTCGGGCCGACTGGAGACCTTCATCTCCGATATGCCAATGGTATGATTCACCTTTGTCCTTTCCTGTTCCGTTTCACAACCACCGGATATCTTCGGCCATCTACTGCTTCACGTATATGGATGGCTTCAAGAGCTTGAACCGATTCGTCAGCCTCATCAAGCTTTCGGCATGACCTATGATCAGGTACCCACCATGTTTGAGAAGCCTGTATATCTCATCCACAAGGCCTCCCCGGGTCTCGTTGTCAAAGTAGATCATCACATTACGGCACAGGACCGCATCAAAAGGCCCCTTCATGGGAAAAGGCTGCATGGCTAAATTAAGCCGCTTGAAAATGGTCATCTTTTTCAAGGTCTTTTTCACTGCATAAAACACCGCACCCCCCTCGTTCAGTCGGTCGAAATATCGTCCCCTGAAAGTAACAGGGACATCCTTAATCTTCTCCTCGCCATAAACGCCAGCCCGGCAGGCATCAAGGACACGAGTAGAAATATCCGTGCCGAGGATCCTCAGGTCTATGTCGCGGCCTTCGGCGGCTTCAAGTAGTACCATGGCGAGGGAATAGGGCTCTTCACCCGTGGAACAAGCAGCCGACCAGAAGCGGAACCGCCTCTGCCCATGAGCCAGCCACTCCGAAACAGCCCTCTTCAGAAAATCGAAATGGTCGGATTCACGAAAGAAGCTCGTCACGTTGGTCGAGATCGCATCGAGAAGGTGGACGATTTCCTCTCCTTTGTCATCCTGAACCACGCGCTCCAGATAGCTGCGGTAGTCATGGATCGAAAGGGCACGCATCCGTTTTCCCACTCGGGCCGCCACCAAGGCCTCTTTGTTTTCCCCCAGCGAGATCCCGCTTTTCTCATATACGATCTGTCTGAACCGCTTGAATGTTGCCCTGTCCATACCTCGTTCTCGCGAGCTGGTTGAGGCGATTGTTATCCCCCACCAGCAGCCTTTCACTTCTCTATTTGGGAACGGAAACGCCGTCCCCCCCCCGACGCTTCCCTGCTGGCCAGCCTGATCAACCCTCCGACATCGAGAATCAAACCGACCAGTCCATCCGGCATGATCGCGCCTCCCGAAATTCCCGGGACACTGCCCACTCCACTGCCCAGGTTTTTTATCACAATCTGCTGCTGGCCGAGCAATTCGTCTACCATCAGACCTACCTGGCGGCCATCCTCTTCGATTATCATGACCAGCGAATGGCAGGATTCTTCTTTGCCATCTGGAATCCCATAGAGGCTGCTCAACCGCAAAAGCGGAACGAATTTGCCCTGCACCGAAAGCACTTCGCTCTGTTCAAGGACAGTGGAAATATCGCCTCTCTTTGGTTCGATCAGTTGGACGATCGAAAGAGTCGGAATGATATACCGTTCCTTGCCAACCCTAGCTACCATGCCGTCAATGATGGCAAGGGTGAGAGGCAGCCGTATTGTGAAGACCGTTCCCTTGCCCCTTTCAGATCTGATCTCCACTTGCCCGCGGAGTTCCTCGACATTCCGCTTGACAACATCCATCCCTACCCCGCGGCCTGAGATGTCCGTTACTTTTTCGGCCGTGGAAAAACCCGGTTCGAAAATCAGGCCAAAAAGCTCCCTATCATTCAATTGCTGGCCTTTACGGACCAGGCCTTGTTGCTGTCCTTTGGCAAGGATAGCTTCACGGTCAAGCCCGCGGCCGTCATCCTCGATCTCTATGTAAATATTCCCGCCCTTGTGGAAGGCCCGGAGCTCGATACGTCCCTTTTCAGGTTTGCCTGCCCTGCGCCGCTCCTCCGGGCTCGCTTCCAACCCGTGGTCAACCGCATTTCGCAGCATGTGGACCAGGGGATCACCGATCCGGTCCACAACCACCTTGTCGAGTTCCGCGTCCTCACCTGATGTAACGAATTGCACGGGTTTGCCTGCCTTCTTCGCAAGATCCCGAACCAAGCGCGCCATCCTCTGAAATGTTGAACGCACAGGCACCATCCGAAGCGACATGCCCATTGTCTGAAGCTCACGCGTTATTTTGCCCAACTGCGCTATCTGCCGAGCAAGCTGAGGGGAGAAACGGGCAATCTCTTCCACTGATTTCCTTACCATCGATTCAGCTATGACCAGTTCTCCGATTGTATCCACCATTCGGTCGAGCCGGTCCGAATCGACCTTTACGGCTTCCTTGACGTGCAGGGCGGAGTGTTCCTGATCCTGGCCCTTTTGGCACCGCAAGGCATGAGCCACCTGTTTGGCCGTGGTTTTGCCGTCCCGTACGAGCTGTTCGCCGAGCTTTGGCCTCTCCCGGGCCTCCTGTTGTTTTGCCAAAACGGCATTCACACTCTCCCGGCTCGTCACCCCTGACTCGACAAGAATCTCACCGAGTTTCTTGTCCTTCCCCCCCTTGGCCAGAAGCGGCTCTTCCGTCCCGCCATCTGGTCTCCCCGAAGCCACAGAGTGGATACGATCCAACAGTCGGGTTATAAGCTCACCTTCTTCGGTAGGTTTTCCGGAAGAATCGGGGGAACCAACCCTGCCCACGAGGCGCTTGAGAGTATCTATCGCATCGAAGGTAACATCGATAGCCCTCCCTTCCAATTTCAGTTCGCCCCTCCGTGCCATGTCCAGAAGATTCTCCGCCTCGTGGGCGAGACTTCTAATCTGGTCAAGTCCGAGAAACCCCGCCACCCCTTTGATCGTGTGAAAGGCTCGAAAAACGGCGTTGAGGGCCTCTTCGTTTCCCGGCTCCGTTTCCAGAGTGAGGACGTACAGATCCGCCCCTTCCAGATGCTCCATGGCCTCGGACACGAAATCCTGTAGGAGCTCCGGGTCACCCACGATGGCGCTGGAATCTTCCCGGGATGCGCTCTTCCGGTGATCCGCGGCGCTTCCGGCAGAAGGGAAGTTCTCCTTGTTTGATTTTGTGGCTTCGCCCTGAGAGAAATCTGTCTTATCTTGCAGCCGGCCGGGCGACGGTGCGGTCAAAGGCCCTTCCACGAGTCTTGGCGGCTCTTTCCCTTCCGAATACGCCTTGAAGGCCGCACCGAGCCAATCCTTCACTTGCAGAAGGGATTCCATGATTTCGGCAGGGTTGTTGGTGGTGAGCATGTTTTCGGTGGCATGACAGAGGCTCTCGACATCCCTCAACCCTAACAGCCCCGCCTCGCCCTTCAGGGTGTGGAGAATCCCTTTGAGCTCGCTCAACCTATCCGGGTCAACGGATTTTTCGAGGGCAAGAACGAGGTGTTCCATCTTCTCCACAAATTCCCCTTGGCGCGAGAGGAAATCGGCAAGAATCTCCTGGTCTGCGGAAGCCAGCTGTGGGGTCTGCCCGTCCGGCTGCCGGGAACTACCCGGATTTCCCCCCTGACGGGCGGAGCCTTCAATCCCCCCCAACCCTAGTTCAGGGGGGAATACCACCTCTTCGGGGCTACACCCGTTGCACAAAATCGCCTGAAGCCCAGAAATCGTTCCGCCAACAGTCTCCAGGGCTGCTTTGGGATCCGGAGTCTCTTCGAAGATTACCGCCTTGAGGAGTTTCTCCCCCGCTCTTGCCGCGGCCTCTACCTGCGGGTGTGAGGCCTTGGCCGCCCATTGGCCGATTTCTTCAAGCCCTTTACAAAGGTCGGCCAAGGTCTTAAGGTCGGACGGCTCCACTAGAACCTGCATTTCCGAGAGATTTTCGATCTTCTGCTTAATCTTCTTGTCGATCATCTATGTACCTTGTTTGACCCGTTCCAAGGGCCGGAACCAGGCAAAAGAGATCACTTCTGAGGCGGGACCCATGTCGATCTTCATGGTCAGGCCTCTGTTGTCCCTCCGGCAATCATTCTACTGCGCCTTGGCGAGGGTCTGAGCGATCTTTTCCCTGAGCGTTTCCGGGGTGAAGGGTTTGACTACGTAGTTGCTGACTCCTGCTTGAATGGCCTCGATGATATTGTCCTTCTGAGCCTCTGCAGTCACCATGAGGAAAGGGATGTCCTTCAGGGCTTCATCGCTGCGGACTGCCTTGAGAAGCTCAAGCCCCGTCATGTTCGGCATGTTCCAGTCTGCAATGACGAAATCGATCGTGTCTGTCCGCAACTTGGGCAGGGCTGTTGCTCCGTCATCGGCTTCCACGATATTGTTGTATCCTATCTCGCGGAGAACGTTCTTTATGATTCTCCGCATAGTGGCAAAATCGTCGACAACGAGGATCTTCATGTTGGTGTCCGCCATGACTTTTCCTCCCTAGAACTCTTGGACAGTCTCCACCGAAAAACGGTCCTCCCGCTCTCCGAACGAACTTCCTGGTCCGTTTCAAACCTCGACCCGTTTGGCATCCTAAACTCGGCCTTACGGTCTCGTACAATAGGACCTCGTCCCTTCGGCGGGGTTCAGCCTGGTAAGATGGGTGCCCCCAAAAACTCCTGCTGCTAACTCCCGAGTCGTCTTTCAGTGACAACCTAAGTATTTATTTCGGACATTCCACGTGGATCTTGAACAGCAAAAGGGTCGGTCACTGGTCTGCCAGCCTTCTCAGCTTCGCCCTCAACCTCAGGACTGCCTTGGTGTGGATCTGGGAAACACGGGATTCGGTGAGATTGAGGACGTTCCCGATCTCCTTCATGGTCAGTTCGTCGTAGTAGTAAAGGGATACAACAAGCCGCTCCTTGTCCGGGAGCTTTTCGATAGCCTTTCCGACGGTCTCGTACACTTCCTGGCATTCAAGGGCTGCTGCCGGTCCTTCCTCGCGGCTTGCGATGCACTCGAGAAAGCTCCTCTCCTCGCCGTCCTCTCTCCCCATGTCATAGAGACTGACCAGGGAGACCGCGCTGGCCTGGGCCAGGACTTCATAGAACTCCTCGAGCTCCATGTGCAGAGCCTCTGCCACTTCCTCGTCCTTGGCCGCACGCCCGAGCTTGCGCTCCAGGTCTGCATAGGCACTCTCAAGGCGATTTACTTTCTGTCGTATCGACCGGGGAAACCAATCCAATGTCCTCAGTTCGTCAAGAATCGCCCCCCTGATACGGAATTCGGCGTAGGTCTTGAAGCTGGTACCCCGTGTGGGATCGTACTTCTCTATGGCGTCCATGAGGCCGATGACTCCTGAATTTATGAGATCCTGGGAATCCACGTGGGGGGGGAGCCTGAGGGCGATACGGTTGACGATCAGTTTGATCAGCGGGGCGAACCTCAGGACGAGATCCTCCTTCTCCCGGGCATCGATCTTCTGGTACTCCTTGAAAATGCTCTCTACGGCGAGTTTGCTCTCCATAGCTGGCCTCTGTCAGAATCGCGGAAGAATCCCCTCGCCCCGGTGGTCCGTCGGCCTTCCCATCAGGGACTGCCAGAACAGATTGAGGTTTCCCCTCGGCGTGGAAGGCACTGAAAGGCCCGCCACCTTCTTGGCAAGAGCCAGGAAACTCCTGCCGGCCGCGCAGTTGGGGAAGATTTCGGCAACCGCCCTCTGCTGTCTGACCGCCTCTTGGATGTGGCTGTCAATTGGGATGAAGCCGAGGTACCGGACCGAAAGGTTCAGGAAACGTTCTGTCACCATGCTGAGGTGGCGGTAGACCTCCAGTCCCTCTGACTCGTCCCGGACGAAGTTGACCAGGAGGTGGAAGTACTTCTCGCCGTATCGCGTGGTCAGAATCTTGATCATGGCATAGGCGTCTGTAATCGACGTGGGTTCAGGCGACACGATTATGACGATCTCGTTAGCCATGGTATTGAAGAACATCACATTCGGCGAAATCCCCGCGGGCGTGTCTATGAGAAGCACGTCGGTCCGCTGGTTGAGAGACTCCAACTGGCTCAAGAGGGCCATCCTCTGCTGGGAAGTGAGTTCAGTGAGTTCTTGGATCCCGGAGCTTGCCGGGAGGATCTTCATCCCACCCGGTCCCTCGATTATTATCTCCTCGGGTGTCTTTTCACCCGTGAGAACATGCTGGATCGTGTATTTGGGTACCAGACCCAGGAGAACATCGAGGTTTGCCAACCCCATGTCCGCATCGAGTATCAGCACACGCCGCTTGAGCCGGCAGAGGGAGTAGGCGAGATTGGCGACCACGTTGGTTTTCCCCACACCTCCCTTCCCGCTGGTCACGGCAACGACCTGAACGGCATCTGCTGCCTCTCCCCCGCGGGATTTCTCCTCAGGGACACCCTCCTTGCCCTCTTCCATCATTCTCCTCAGGGTCTTGGCTTGATCCATGTCATTCTCCTCTTTGGGTTCTCCCTCCAGCAGTCCTCCATGCTTTTCCGATTCTCTCATCTGCTCGTGCCTCCTTCACGCCAGGCCTGGAAAAGATCAACTGGGAAACGATTCTGGGCGAGGCCTCGCAGATGTCTTCTGGGACCCTCTGGCCGATGGTCAGATAGGAGAGAGCCAATCCCGTCGAAAAGGCCGTGTTGAGGATCGCGCCGAAGGTGGCAGCCTCGTCGAGCTTGGTAAAGACCAGTCGGTCGAGTCCGAGAAGGCGGAATCGACCTGCGATCTCGTCCAGATCTCCCTGCTTCGTGTGGCAGCAGAGAACGAGGCATTTCATCACGGGAAGATCCGCAAAAAAACCCTTGAGCTGGTGAATCCAGAGCCTATCCCTGTGAGTGCGGCCGGCGGTATCGATCAAGACCAAGTCCACACCTTCCAGACGGCTCAGGGCCTCCTCCATCTCTCGACGATTCTCCACCACCACCACGGGCAGATCCATGATTCTTCCATAGACCTTCAACTGTTCCGTGGCGGCGATCCGGTAAGAATCGACCGTAACGAGGGCAACTCTCTTCCGTGCTTTCAGTGCAAAAAGGGCGGCGAGTTTCACCAGGGTGGTTGTCTTTCCAACGCCTGTGGGGCCCACCAGGGCGACAACCGTCCGCCGGCCCGGCCTTTCCAGCAGGATGGGTGCCGGAGGAGGGAATCGTTGGATCACCTGCTCGATCACGGCCTTCCGTTCCGGAGGCTTCCCGTCCCCCGAGTTTCCCAGGTTTTCGACGGCCTCGAGGACCAGTTTAAGGGCGACCTCATCCCGCACCCCCTGGAAGACCATCTCCTGAAAAACCCCGTCAAAGCCCCGGGGCAACGGGACCCTGGGGAAGACCAGGCGGGACACAAGGTCCTTGAGTTGCCTGATGTCATCCTTTATCGGCTCGAGCTCTGGTTCCACATCCAACATGGCAGGGCCCGCCGGATGCACCTTCTCCGGGGCACTGAGGTCATTGGCGGCAATGATCTCCACCCTTTGCCCGCCCCCCCGCAACCCGGCCGGCGGTTCGATATTCTTGGCCGACAGGATGATGGCCTCTGCACCCAGGTCGGATTTGACCTGTTCCAGACCGTCCCTCATGCTCCGGGCCTCATACCGCTTAATCTGCATCGCTCCACCCCACCATTCCCTTGGACTGAATGGTTACACTCTCTGGAATCTCATTGTGGGACAGAACCACCAGCCTCGGGAGGAACCGCTCGGTCAGCTTCTTGAAATGTGGGCGTATCACCGGTGCACAGAGAACGATCGGCTGAAGATTGGCGGCCAGGAATTCCTCCATGGCCTGGCGGGTCCGGCTCAGGATCTTTTGGGCTATCTGAGGCTCGAGAGAGAGATACGATTCCTTTTCGGTATGCTGGATCGCCTCCGAGATGGCATTTTCGATTCGGGGATCGAGGGTGATCAGACTGATCCGCCCGTCATCCCCCTGATAGGGCCTGACAATCGTCCGGGCCAGGGCCTGGCGCACGTATTCTGTCAGATGAGTAACGTTCTTTGTCATGGGAGCATAGTCGGCCAAGGTCTCCAGAATGGTGAGAAGATCGCGGATGGAGACCTGTTCTCTCAGAAGACCCTGGAGGACCTTCTGAACCTCCCCGAGCGAAAGGAGGTGGGGAACCAATTCCTCGACCACTTTCGGATAGTCTTTTGCCAGGTTGTCCATGAGGGACTGAACCTCCTGGCGCCCAAGGAGCTCGTGGGCATGGGATTTTATGATCTCGGAGAGATGGGTAGCCAGGATGGTACAGTGGTCCACCACTGTGTAACCCTCGATCTGGGCCTTCTCCCTCTCCCCCTCGAGAATCCATTCGGCAGGCAGACCGAAGACAGGCTCTCGCGTAGGGATCCCCACGGGCTTCTCCGGACCCCTGGCGGGCTTCATGGCCAAGAGATGCCCCTGCATGAATTCCCCTTTTGCCACCTCGTTCCCCTTGATCAGGATCGAGTATCCAGTGGCTGGGAGTTGGAGGTTGTCGCGAATGTGAACCGGCGGGAAGATCATCCCCATGTCAAGGGCAAACTGCTTGCGCATGGACCGAATACGGCCCAAGAGCTCCCCGTCCTGTTCGCTGTCCACCAGAGGAATAAGACCGTACCCCACCTCAAGCCCCAGTGGGTCTGGAAGGGGCAGCACCTGCAGCGGCTCGACCTCTTCGGGACCGGCACCCCCTGCTCCGGCCCTTTCATCCTCTGCTTCTGCCCCTCTCCTGCCGCGAATCAGAGTCAGAGCGATCCCCCCGGTCAGAAGGGAGACCAGGAAGAAGGGAAGTTGTGGAAGACCCGGAACCAGTCCGAACAGAAAGAGGATCACGGAAGCTATGACTATGGCCCGCGGTTGAACCAATATCTGACCCACCATGGCGTTGCCCAGATGCACATCCTGGGCCGCCCTGGTCACCACGATGCCGGCAGCGGTTGAAATAATCAGAGCGGGGATCTGCGAGACAAGGCCGTCACCAACGGTGAGCAGCGTATAGACCTGCACGGCCCTGGATACGGTCATCTTCTGCTGGAGGACACCTATGATCAATCCACCCATGATGTTGATGAGGGTGATAATGATGCCTGCCACGGCATCGCCCCTTACGAACTTGCTGGCCCCGTCCATGGCGCCGTAGAAGTCCGCCTCCTTTTCAATCTTGGCTCTCCGGTTCCGGGCTTCGCTCTCGGTTATGAGCCCGGCATTGAGGTCTGCATCGATGCTCATCTGTTTTCCGGGCATGGCATCCAGGTTGAACCTCGCAGCCACCTCGGCGATCCTCCCGGCGCCCTTGGTTATGACCACGAAGTTGATCACTACGAGGATGGCAAAGACGATCAGCCCCACCACGGGGTTTCCCCCGACAACGAAGGCCCCGAAAGCCTTGATTACATGGCCGGCGGCGGTTGTTCCCTCGTTCCCATGGAGAAGGATCAACCGGGTCGATGCGATATTCAGGGACAGACGAAACAGGGTGGCGATCAGCAGAAGGGACGGAAAAACAGAGAATTCCAGCGGGTTCCTGGTATACATGGCCACGAAGATGACGATGATTGCCAGGGTTATATCGAGTGTAAGCAATACGTCGAGCAGGAAGGTCGGTAACGGAAGGATCATGAAGACCAGGATCAAGACCACTCCAACCGTCACAACCACGTCGCTGTTCTTCATCACCGATGGTAAGGGCATGGAGTTCTGTATATCCATCCGGTCCCTCAAGGTCGTCCTAGGCGGTTCTTGATTCGATAGACGTAAGCCAGAACTTCTGCCATGACCTTGTACAGGGTAGCTGGAATCTGCTCGCCCACATCGACCTCTTTGAACAAAGCTCTGGCCAGAGGCTTGTTCTCCACGATGGGAATCCCGTGGGACCTGGCGATCTGCCGGATCCTTTCGGCCACGGCGCCCGCCCCTTTTGCCAAGACCCGGGGGGCGGCCATGGTCTCGTTCCTATACGCGACGGCGACGGCCAGCTCGAGGGGGTTGGTTATTACCACGTCGGCCTCAGGAACCGCCTCCATCATTCGGCGTCTGGCCCACTCCCTCTGGACCCGGCGAATCCTCGACTTGACCAACGGGTCCCCTTCACTCTGTTTGTATTCGTCCTTAACTTCCTGTTTTGTCATCTTGATGCTTTTTTCGAACTCCCAGCGTTGGTACGCATAGTCCAGTACGGCCAGGGCCAGTAGAACCCAACTGGTGCGGAGCATGATCTTACAGATGGTCTTGCAGATGTAGGCGCCGATCATCGGAATCGATTGGTCGGCAAGCGGCATGACCGAGGGTATCTCCTTCCTGATCGCCCCGTAGACCACTGCTCCCACAAGGAGGAGCTTGGCCATGAACTTGACGAGTTCGGTCAGAGATCCGACAGATACGAGGCGCCGCACCCCTTCAAGGGGGTTCAACTTCGAGAGTTTGGGAGTAAGGGGCTCCCATGAGAAGAGAAACCCCACCTGTATGAGGTTTCCCAATACGGCTCCCGTGCAGACAGCCACCAGAAAAGGAGCCATGACCTTGGCCAGGATGGTTACGGTCCTCCAGACCGTGGCTGCCACATCGTCCCCTTCGATCCGGGTGCTGGCCGCCTGGACAAGGGTTGTCTTCATGAAGAGAGCCAACTCCCTCACCATGTAAGATCCGGCAAAATAAAGGATCACAATCCCACCCATGAGAACGAGGTAGCTGCTCACCTCCCGGCTCTTGGCTACCCGGCCCTTCTGTCGTGTCTCCTGTCTTCTCTTGCCGGTGGGGCGTTCTGTTCTCTCCTGATCGGGCATCCTTTTCCCTTCACATGGTTCTCAGAAGAAGCACTATGTCGTGTCCGAGCTGGCCGAAGATCCCCCTGACGATAACGACGAGATAGGGAAGGACCAAACCCAGTGCCACAAGGCCGATGGAGATGGTCAGGGGAAATCCGACCACAAAGATGTTGATCTGCGGGACAGTCCTGGCGATTATGCCCAGACCGGTGTATACAAAGAGCAGGATGGCGAAGATGGGTGCACCCATCCTGAAGGCGACCACAAAGACATTCTGAAAAGTCCGAGCCAGAGTGTCCACGAATCCCTGAGAGGCCGAGAACCCAAAAGGGGCCAGCACACGGAAGCTTTCCGCAAGGGCCCGAAAGAAGAGATGGTGCCCGTTGGTGACGAGAAAGATCAGCGTTGCGAACATTGAAAGAAAACTCGCAATCACTCCCTGCTGCTCCATGGTGGCAGGATCGATCACCATGGCGATTCCGAAACCCATCTGAAACCCCACCATCTGGCCCATGATCTGTACCGTCGCCAGCATCAACCTCGCCATCAGGCCGATGGCGACGCCCAGGAGAATCTCAGAACCGAGTCCCATGACCAGGAGGGGGAGACTCCCGGGAAAGTCTGAGGGGACCACCCTGGCCGAGGGAAGCATGGCAAAGGTGAGAAACAGGACGAGCCCTACCTTGAGTTGGACGGGGAGGGCGCGACTGCTGAGAACCGGGGCAGCGACAAAAATAGAGGAGACCCTTACCAGGACAAATACAAAATTTTCAACCTGAAACAGGGGTAATTCGAACATGTGTTCCTCTAGTACTGAAGGTTTCAAAACGCTCGAATCGTTCGTGCCGTTCGAACCGTCAAACCACACTTGAAACTGCGACAAAAGCAGACCCGTGCAAAAATCGCGGCTTTTGACCATTCGAACGAACGGCGGTGATCGAACAAGCGAAGCGATCGAACGTCCTCCTCCTCCTCCCGCAAATGGGTTGACGGCTTGAGCCATCCAAGGGCCCCGGACAAATCGGAGGTTCCCCTACTTGGCATAGAGAGGGATATCCATGAGGACCCTGGCCGTAAATGCCACCATCATCCGGATCATCCAGGGCGAGAAGACCACGATGGCCACCATGACCGCCACGATTTTCGGGACAAATGTCAGAGTCATCTCTTGAATCTGGGTCACCGCCTGGAATAGGCTTACCATGACGCCCACCAGCAATCCCAGGCCGAGCATGGGAGCTGCCACCAGCAGGGTTATCTCGACTGCGTGCCGCCCAAAACCGATTACGTATTCCGGTGTCATACAGACCTCCTCTGTTTCACCCGAAACTCTTTACAAGGGACCCGATCAAGAGATACCAGCCGTCCACGAGTACGAAGAGAAGCAACTTGAAAGGGAGGACTATCATCATGGGTGGAAGCATGAGCATACCCATCGAGAGCAGGACGCTCGCCACCACCATATCCAGGATCATGAAGGGAATGTAAATGAAAAAGCCGATCTGGAAAGCCGTCTTCAACTCACTCGTCACGAAGGCCGGTACGATGACCATCGTGGGAACATCCGAGAGGTTCCGAGGCCGCTCTCCCTTGGAAATATCCAGAAAGAGTTTCAGATCCTTCTCCCTTGTCTGCTTCAACATAAAGGCGCGAATGGGGGTCAGGGCCTTTTTCATGGCCTCCTTTTCCGATATCTCTTTGGCCAGGTAAGGTTGGAGGGCTTCGTGGTTCACCTGGTTCCACACCGGAGACATGACAAAGAAGGTGAGGAAAAGAGCCAGTCCTACGATAACCTGGTTCGGGGGCATGGAATGGAGACCGAGGGCCTGGCGGAGCAAGGAGAGAACCACCACGATCCTCGTAAACGATGTGACCATGACCAGAATCGCCGGAGCCAGGCTGAGGACCGTGAGAAGAAAGAGGATCTTCATGCCCACGGTCATCTCTTCGACCCTGTCTCCGTTTCCGACTTCGATGTGGATCGGTGGGATCGAGAGGGGCTCTGACCTCCCCACTCTGACGAGGGCCAAGACGCCTGCCAGAATCAGAGCGACCATGAGGATCCACGGAAGCCTACGGCTTGGCACGGTTCCTTTCCTCTCTTTTGAGACGTTTCGCCATGATCGATTCCAGGTACCAGACAAAGGGCCGCCCCACGCTGGGATCTCCTTCAACCCCGGCGATTCTTTCCAGGCTCTCCTTGGAGTCGATTTTCGCCAGGAGCGTAATGGACTGGGGAGAGAGACCGAGGACTACCTTTTCGCCTGCTATGTCGGCCAGGACCAGGCTCTGTTTGTTCCCCAGGTAGGTTCTGGATATGACCCGCATCAACCCTCGGGAATCGACGGCTGCTCCCCCCCGCGCAAAAAACCACCGGACGAGGTAGACCATAAAAAAGAGGATGCCCAGGGTTATGGCAAGGGCCGAAACCATCCTGACCGCCGAGGAGAAGAGATTGGAAGATCCTGCGAGCCCTGTTTCAGCGCCCGACAAGGCCAGGTTCGACGCCGCGACAGCCGCTGGGATCGAGATCTCCACCGCTCCCTCCTTCACCGGAGTTGTTCCACCCGCTCCATGGGGCTGATGATGTCCGTGAGCCGAACGCCGAACTTTTCGTTGACCACTACAACCTCCCCCCGTGCGATCAGTTTCTGGTTGACCAGGATTTCCATGGGTTCTCCGGCCAGTTTTGTCAGCTCTATGACAGAGCCCTGACCCAACTGCAGAAGATCGTTGATGATCATCCGTGTCCGGCCCAGCTCAACGGTCACCTCCAGGGGGATGTCAAGGACGAAGTCGAGGTTTTTCCCCTTGCCCTCGGTCTCCTTCCCCGGGGTTCCCTGGGATGGCGGCTCCTTGCCGGCCTGAGGCTGCTTCTTCTCGGTCTGGCCGCCGGCTGCGGTTGCTTCGGCTGCTTGACCCTCTGCCTTTGCCTGTTCTTCCTTTTCCATCAAGACCTCCCTGCGAGGACGGACGATACCTTTATTGCTTTGTTACCCCTGTAGGTTCCGGGATAACCTCTGAACTTCAAGACCCCTTCAACCCTCACATCCAATTCTTCCGTGGTGTTTCGGTCGAGGAGGAGAACATCCCCCGCCTCGAGGGCGAGAAGGTCCTTTCCCGTGATCGTCGTCCTTCCAAGTTCCGCTGATATCATTACCGGGGTCTCAGCTATCCGACCCCGGAATCTCTCTATCCACGCCAGATCCACTTCTGGTTGGCCGCTCTGAAAACCCGCCTGCAGGAGGTTGCGGATGGGTTCCAGGCAACCATACGGAATGCAGACGATCAGCTTGCCTGCGGAGGACTCCATCTCAACCTCAAAAGAGATGACAACTACCAGGTCAGCCGATGGTACGATCCCGACGAACTGGGGGTTGGCCTCAGACCGCAAGAACCGGATCGACACCGGGTATACGGGGTTCCATGCCTTCGCATAGTCGGCAAGGGCGGCGTCGACCACCTTTCGAATGATCCTGTTTTCGATGTTCGTAAAGTCCCGTCCTTCGATCTTGATGTCCATCATCCCCTTTCCGCCGAGAAAAGCGTCGATAAGGGAGAACACGAGGTTGGATTCAAGAACCAGCAACGCCTGACCCCGAATGGGATCCATACGGAAGATATGGAGACTGGTGGGGACGAAGAGGGTCTTTAGGAATTCCCCGAATTTCATGATCGTCGTCGAAGCCGCACCGATGTCGACCAGTTTCCTGAGCTGTGTGGATAAGGTGGTCCGGAAACCCCGGACAAATCGCTGGTTTATGATATCCAGGGTGGGCATCCTTCCACGGATGATCCGGTCCTGGCTGGTGAAGTCATAGGGGGTGATCTCGCCCGTCTCCTTCGGTTCGTCCGTGCCGGTAGGCACATCGCCTTTGGAGATTCCTGTTAAAAGGGCGTCGACCTCGTCTTGTGAAAGGATTTTGCTCACTCTGTCTCTCCGTGGCGGAGGAAGGCTCCAGACACCCGGCCGGTTCATCGCCTCCGGTTCGGGGTCTTTTCACTGCATTACAAATTCGGTGAAGAAGATCCTCTTGATAGATCCGGTCACGAGAAAGCTGTTCAGCCGGAGTATCAGCTCGTTGCGCACCCGGTCCTTTCCCTCGTAGCTGGCCAGGTCCTTGTAGCTCCTGCTGCTTAGAAGCATGATCACCGCGTCTGTAAGCTGGGGCATCCGTTGCTCGATTTCAGGTACCAGCTCCTTGCTGTCGAGTTCCAATTCGAATTTGACCTTCAGATACCGGTCGCCCGATTCGTCTGCCAGGTTTACGATAAAGGGCTTCATAGGGTAGATAACCCCCATCGCCGGCTCGGGCTTCTTGCTGGCGGCCTGCTGCTCTCTCTCCTGTTCGCCCTTCTTGGGGGCCAGTCCCGGGATCGGAAGGAGACCCATCTTAGCCCCTCCGGCGGCACCTCCCATCAGTAAAAGCAGAACCGCCGGGATTATGATAAGCTTGGCCTTCCCCTTTTTTTTCTCCGGCGACGCCGAATTTTGTTCCTTGACCTCCTCGTCTGCCATACTGCCAACCTCCTTGCACGGACTTCGTTCCCTGTAGACCCTCTCCTGTTCTCCCTGCCCCGCCTCGGGAGGGGATCCCCATTACCGGTTCGCCCGTCAGAGCGGCTGTCCCGGGCGGCTGGATAAAATCGCGATCTCCGCTCTCCGGTTCATTGCCCGGTTTTCCGGACTGGTGTTGGGGACAAGGGGCCTGTACTTGCCGTAGCCCACGGCGGAGAATCTCTTGGGATCGAGCCCCATGGATTCGGTGAAAAACCTCAGCACGTTGACCGCCCGTGCAGTGGAAAGCTCCCAGTTGGTCTTGTAGCGTCCACCCAGCACGGGGATGTCGTCTGTGTGCCCTGCAATCCGGATTCGGTTCGGGATCTTGCCGAGGATCTCTCCACATTTACCAAGTACCAGGGTCCCCTGGAAATCGATCTCAGCCTCCCCGATATCGAAGAGGACGCCCTCGGAAAAGCGGACTACCAGGCCCCCTGCCTCCCTACTGATCTCTACGCCTCTGTTCAAGCCGAGGCTCTCCATCCCCTTCCTCAGCTCGCGCTCGACCCTCAGGATGGGCATCCTTGCAACCGGCTTTGCCCGGCCCTCGCCTTTGCCCCAGGAAAGGCGGATCTCGGGGAAAGCCTCGGATCTGAGCGTGCCAGGCGGGAGTACATACATACCCGGATATCGTACGTCGTAAGGGGTGGCCACTTCCGTGGTCGATCCTTTCCCCTCGGTCTCAAGTCCACCCTCTGTCCCACCGAAAAAACCGAAGGCCTCCCGCAGCCGTTTGTTGTCCATGGAGGACATAGTCAGAAGAAGCACAAAGAAGGTGAGCAGAAGGGTCAGCAAGTCCGAGAATGTGACCATCCACGCATTGGGATCGAGACCTGACTCCTCCTCCTCTCTTTTTCTCCCCTTCAATCTCCATACCCCTCTAAAGGAAAGTCCCCAGCAGCACGAAGCTCACCCGCCTGTTCCTTGCACGATGCTCGGGTGTGTCGTTGGGGGCTCTGGGCCGTGTGTCTGCAAAACCCTCTGCCGAAAGTCTCGCGGGTGCGATCCCCTTCTCTTCTATGAAATACCGGAGCACGTTGACCGCCCGTGCAGTGGAAAGCTCCCAGTTGGAGCTGTAAGCCTCCGTGTGAATCGGGATGTTGTCGGTGTGGCCCTCGATCCGGGCGGGCACACCGGCGGATCTGATAACCTCCGCCACTCTGTCGAGAATCAGCCGCCCCTCGGGAGTCAGTTCGCTGCTGCCCGAGGGGAAGAGAACCTCGCCGGCCAGGGAAATCCGCGTCCCTTCCCGGGTCACGCTGATATCCATCTTTTCTCCAAGACCTGCTTCTTTGATCACCTCGTCCAGGGCGGCGAGTTTCTCTCCTTTCTTCCCGAGAGAGAGGTTCATTCGGTTCAAATAGTTCCATGCTTCGACACCGCCGGCGCCGGCAGGCCCCCCGCCTCCGAGCATCCCCCCCATGCCCCCTTTTGTGACCCCGAAGGTCCCCCTCAGGGATCCCAGAGCCATCCGGATCTTGTGGTTGTCGATCACGGCCATCGAGTTCAGAAGAATGAAGAATGCGAGAAGCAGGACGCTCAGGGACGTCATCAGGACAACGAAGTTCCCCTTCATCTCGACCTCCTCCACAGTCCATCTCGGCTATCACCGTTCATAGGCGGACTTCCTCAACCTCGGTGCAAGAAACGCATGGAGCTTCTGCTCCACGATTCTCGGGTTGTCCCCCTTGGTTACGGCCATGACCCCCTCGAGCATGAGTTCCTTCACGAAGAGTTCCTCCTCGCTCCTGGTCTTCAGCTTTCCGGAGATGGGGAGAAAGAGGAGGTTCGCCATAATTGCCCCGTAGAAAGTCGTTATCAGGGCGACAGCCATGGCCGGACCTATGCTGGACGGGTCCTCCATCGATCGGAGCATCTGGACAAGGCCGATAAGGGTCCCGATCAGACCCATGGCCGGGGCGAACGCCCCCATCGATGCAAATATGTCGACTCCCAGCCGGTGCCGGGCCCTTATGAACTCTATCTCTGTTTCGAGAATCTCCCGTATGCTCTGGGGCTCAAGCCCGTCGACGGCCATCTGAATCCCCTTCTTGAGAAAAGGGTCCTTCATCTTCGAGACCGTTCCTTCAAGCGAGAGAACCCCCTCCTTTCTGGCCTTGTTGGCAAAGTCGACGAAAACGGGGATCCATGCCTGCGGTGTGTTCTTCTTCTGAAAAACCGCATTCTTGAGGATCGCCACTACCTTGAGCACGTCCTTGAGGGGGTAGTTGATAAGAGTCGCCCCTAAGGTGCCGCCTGCCACGATCATGAAAGAGGGGATGTTTATGAAGGCGGCCATCCCCCCTCCACTCGTGATTGCAACAATGACAAGGGCAAAACCGCAGAAGACTCCGAAAAAGGTCGCAATGTCCATGGGAAGAACCTTTCAACAAGGGCGTCAGGCAGTGGTAAAAGGGCAAATTATATGCCAGGATCCGGGGTGCATGAATCTACGTAAAGTACAGTAATTACAAATACTTATGTCTAAAACACGGACCTCCGTCCCCCCCCCTTCTGTCAATCCTCCAGGCCACCGTCATCACTTTGACAGAAGATAAACCAAAGGGGAACGGGCTAGGTCCCAATCCCCCATTCCCCTCGGGTGTATCTCCCTTGAGCAGCCCTGCTTTTATCTCTTCAAGTTTACCACTTCGGTGAGCATCTGATCCGTGGTGGTGATGATCTTGGAGTTTGCCGTAAAGGCCTGTTGGGTCCTGATCATTTTGACAAACTCACCGGCCAGGTCGACGTTCGACATCTCCAGGGCATTTGACGCGATCTTGCCCAGTCCGGATGTACCGGGTGCATTGACCAGGGGCTGACCCGAATCATTCGACTCAACGAAAAGGTTGCTGCCCACGGCCTCCAGGCCCCACGGGCTCGGAAACCGTCCCAGGGCGATCTGGGCAAGGTTCTGGGTCTGCCCATTGCTGAATCTTCCTACGATGATCCCCTCATCGTCGACAATGAGCCCCTGGAGAAGACCGGAGGCATACCCGTCCTGGGTGAGCATGTATGTTGTCGAGTCTCCGGCGAACTGGGTGGTTCCATCGACGCCGGTCCCCCCCTCGCCGGTGATGCTGGTTCCGAAGTCGAAGGTGATGCTCTGGTTCTGGGCCGCCCCTGTGAAGTCGAAATCAGACGCTGTTGTCGTGTGGTTGTCAAGGGCCCCACTGGTGGTGAATGAGAGTGTCCCCTGGGCCTCGATCTCGAGCTGTCCGGCCGTACCTCCGGTGATCTCCCCTCCGTCCACGCACCCGTACCAGCTCCAGGTGTTGGCGGCCGTCTTACGAAAATAGAGGGTCACCACGTGGGAGTTACCCAGGGAATCGTAGGCGGCGAAGCTCGTAGAGTAGTTCGAGGTGTTTTCCGCGGTTGTCGTGCTCGTGGGATCAAAGGCGGCTCCTCCGGGGTTCGCCGTCGAATTGGAATCGAGGTTCACCGCCACAAAGGAGTTCTGCGTGGCACTGGCCGGAACGGCCGTCGTCGTGAAGGTCAGGTCCCCGACCGGCCCGGTGGGCAGGCCCGTTGTAGTATTGAGGGTCCAGCCCTGGACCGTATAACCCTCGGGATTGACGAGGCGGCCGTTGCTGTCAAAGATGAAGTGGCCCGCCCTCGTGTAGTAGGTTCCTGACCCGTCACTCACTATGAAAAACCCGTCCCCCTGAATAGCCATGTCCGTGGCCGATCCGGTGTTCTCGAGGGAACCCTGGGTGAAGAGCTGATCGATGCTCGACATCCTGACTCCCCGGCCCACCTGGAGCTGGCCCACTGCGGAGTTTGTCAGGGCCATGTTGTAAAGGTCGGCGAAGGAGACCCTCGAGGCCTTGAAACCCGTGGTGTTTACATTGGCAATGTTGTTCCCTATGACCGACATGGCGTTTCCGTACGTGCTGAGACCGGAAATTCCGGTATAAAGCGAACTGAGCATGGTTAACCCCCTTGTGGAAATGATCTATGTAGGATTGCCCCCGCTATTGTCCCTGACGACCGTGATATCGGCAAAGGGAACCTCCTGGCTTCCCATAAGAAGCACGGGCTGGTCCCCCTCCAGGCTCAGGCCCGTTATCACTCCCCGCACGAAGGTGGGCACTGCCCTGGCTTCCTCACCGGCTCCTGCTCTCACCTCTATTGCATAGATCCCGTCCGGCAGGGGGACGTGGTTGTCATCCCTCCCGTCCCACTGGATGAGGTGCTCGCCTCCGTGCTCGGCCCCAAGATCGAGTGTCCTCACCAACCGGCCACCGGGGTCGTAAATCCTGACAGAGACCCGGTTTGTATCCTGGTCGAGACTGTAGCCAACCTTTCCGGCCTTCCCCTCGCTCAGTTCCACCCAGTCTCCCGCGGCATCGACCTCTTTCCCTATCATTCCCACTCCCTGCCAGCTGTTCAGGGAAGACTGGTAGAGCAACAGGCTGTCGAGCTTGTGGTTGAGGTCTAGCATCTGCTCGAGCTGGCTGAACTGTGAGAGCTGGGCAGTAAACTCCATGCTGTCCATGGGGCTCAGAGGGTCCTGGTAGCTCAACTGAGTCAACAGAAGCCTCAGAAAGTCATCCCGGCCCACCTCGCCTCTCCCGGTGGCTGCCACCGCTTCCTGGTCACGGTATGTCACATCCTGCACGATCATGGTCTATGCTCCTGCTTCTACACGAATAGGTTTACTCCCTCTGGATTCCACCCATAAGAACCCAGAGATCGCCGTGAAGGTCCCTCTTCCGGTTCTGCCATCTCCGCTGCGAGTGGTTGATCTCCGGACCCGGCCGGGTTGTCCCCGGCCCCTCCTGATTGAGGCTGGAAATGCTCGCTAACCGTCACGGAACAACCGTCCATCTTCAGGCCTTGATCGAGAAGCCCGTCTCTCAATTGGCCCAGGTTGTTCTCGATCAGATCCTTGACAAAGGGGTTCTCTACATGGATCTTCACCACGACCTGCTGTTCTCTGACACCGATCTCCATGCGGAGGTGTCCCAACTCCTCCGGATGGAGCTGAATCTTGACTTCCCTCCGGCCTACCTTCCATCCCCGGACATTGAGGTTCTCCAGGACCTGCTGCATGAAGCCGTCTGCCATCGTGACAGCCGACGGGCGGCTGCCCCCTGAACCCGTCGCAGCGGGCATGGACGACTCGGCCGGTTGGAGGCCTGTCACCCTTTCGCTTCTATGGAAAGGCCAGTTCCCTCCGCTTCTATGAGCGGACTTCCCTGCCGGAGGATCGGATAGGAAGGACCCGCCTTGGCCGGCCTTCTGAGAAGCGACCGGGTGGAGCTTGAACCCGGGGGTGGTGCTTGCTAGGATCCTCTCGCCGGCTTTTTCACCCGGCATTCCCGATCCATCGGATGAATCCCGGCCGGGGCCACTCCTCGGGAAACGCCTGTTCCCGCCTCCTAAGGCGCGGTTCCCGGCTACCTGGGCAGTGTGGCCGAGAATCCGAGATGCCTCAGGAATCGCCGCAGCCCCCTGCCTGATCCCTGCCGTCCCTCTGTCGGCCTCCCTGGGACCGGAATCTCGGGCAAGCCCCAGGATCTCAAAAGGCGATGGGGTTTGTCCCTTCCCTCCCTCCTTGCCCCATTCCAGAGTTGGCCCTGCAGAGGCATTCTCCTCGAAGGCTTCCGGGCACCCATCCGAACTCACAGGATCCAATCCTTTGAGGAGCCTTCCAAATGCCACCTTCAACTCTGAACCGTTCCCTTCCTTTTGACCGGGGTTTCCCCGGATGGTTGCGGGTAATACCTCGGCCACGGCCCTCAGGCACCGGAGCGATCCCAATGGACCCTCCCCTCCCTCCAGTCCCATCCCTCCCGGCAAGCAGGAGTCGATAGGACCTTCGGACCCTCCTGAACACACCGCTTCGCCTGTCGAGAGTCCTGCCAGAGAGATGGCACCAAGAAGGGCTCCGATAAAGGATGAGTCCTCTCCCCTGCCCTGGCCGGGAGGGGAGGACCGAGAAGGATCCGCGGCACGGGCTCCGTGACGGGAGAGAAGATTCAGAGTGGTTATGGTCCCATTCATGGCTGATTACCGCTTTCCCGGCGATTGAGCAATCACCATGCCAGGATCTTGTTTCAAAATTGGCCGTAATATCAACGTATTATACAGATAGATGGAAGGTCTTTCAGGGCGATTCTGCCGCGGCGGGCAATTATTTCCTCTCCCGAAGAGAGACGAAAGAGCAGGTCTTGGGCCCCTTTTCCGGTCATTTGAGGTGGGTAATCTCGGAGCTGATCTGTGATGCCCTTTCCGGGCTTACAAACCCCCAGATCTTGCCCGCCTTGCGGCCGTCCATGCGGATCAGAATCTGTGCGGCCAGCCTGACATCGAGACGGGAGAGCATGGGACCCGCCTGTTCGGGCGGCGTGGATTCATAGACTTTTGCCAGTTTCTTGAGGATATCGTCATCAAGACCCTTCTTCTCCTGAATCAACTCCTGGAGGGAAAGCCGGATCTGAGTGAGGGTCTCGAGCTTCTTCTCGATCTCCTGTTCCACCTTCCTGAGCCTGGCCTCCTCTTGGCGCACCCGCTCCTCTCTCTTTGCCAGAGCCTCTTCTCGTCTTCTAAGGGCCTCCCGTTCCTTCTT
>JAFDHF010000054.1 GCA_019308905.1 Deltaproteobacteria bacterium | reverse complement strand
CTCTGTCACGTTCTTGAGTTCGACGAGCGGTGTCGTCCCGACTCAGGTTTCTCTCAGGATGCGCTGCACCTCTTCCAACCGATAGCCTGATGAAGCCATGAGCCCTTCATAGTCAAAGGAGATGGGGGATATCTCAAACTTCCCGTAGTCGATCCCCGTTGCCTTCATGAGAATGTCCTTTTTCCTCGACATTATTCCGGAGTAGCTGACGTCCATTCTCCCTTCCCTTCCCGTCCGGTCAATTGACCTCTTGCCTCCTTGCCAATCGGCAGCAGTTCCCTTGGTGCTACTCCAAAGCTGTGATCGTCGATAGGGTTGACCTCGCAGAGCGTCCCTGACATCTCTCTTCCAATAAGCGTCTCGATCCTGACTTCTTCTCCGATCTCGGCCTCTTCATCCAGGAGAAAGCCCTTGATCCAGGCTTCATAGGGGACGGCTCTGGTAGAGTCAGGAAGGGTATCAGGCCTCTGATCCGGTTCCAGGATGATCCGATGAATCTTGACCAGATCTCCTCTTTTTGCGTCCGTCATGGTGTGCTGCTCCTTTTCATCTAAAAGCCAGGGGGCGATATGGCTGAGACGATAATAAGAGGAACGCTCCCTATGTTGGTGAACCTGTGCGGCGTGTTTTCGGTTATATAGATCGAGTCTCCCTCCTTCAGGTCGAATCTCTCCCCGCCGAATTCGAACCTGCCTTCTCCTTGAAGGACAAGAGCGGCCTCATCACCCTTGTGGGCCATGGGAAACTCGACACTCGAGGCTCCGATTTCAAGTCTACTGAGGAGGAATTCGATCCGGTGATTCGGATCCGAGGATAGCAGTTGATAGACCAACCGGGAATCTCGATTGATGAGAACTCTTCGCTCGCTTTTTCTTACAACGGGCCCTCTGGTTGACTCGGTTTCATCAAAGAAATGACTGACGGGCGTGCCCAAGGCGAGAGCGATTCTCCGAAGAGAATTGATAGACGGGTTGATGATCCCTCTTTCGACCTGACTGAGAAAACTCAGGCTGAGCCCCGTCTTTTCGGCGAGATTTGCAAGGGTGAGGCTCTGCGATTTCCTGAGCCTGCGAATCATTGCGCCCCTTGACTCTGCATAGGGATCTTTCATGGGTCTCACTAGTCAGAACGTATTCTCAGCATCACACCCCTTCATAGGTTCAGACGAGTCGTGTAAAGGATTCTTTTTCCCACGACCGTTCTGAGTAATTTGGTTTTAACTAATTCTACAAATTCTGTCAAGAAATTTCTAAATACTGAAATTCTTTTTCACCAAAATCGCCTCTGGACAAGGAATTCCCCGGTCTAGGTTCTTTCATAAATACTGTAATTTTTCAGAGATACGGCACCCCCCTCTCCTCCCGGCCTCTCCAAGCGGTGCGGCCCCGGCGTTTTTTTGTCATGCCTGGGGCACAGGGGGGCTTACCGTTCGACCCTGAAAGCAACAGGGCCTTTCTCAGTGTCCGGGCTCCGGCTCAGTCAAAGCCTGGCCCCTCGATCTTGACAGTCACCTCCGGTGGATTCCTAAGGGTCTTCTTGACATAGCAGAGGTCCGCAACCTTTCTCACCGCCCTTTCCCTTTTGGGCATCCCCACGGGTAAGGAGATCCGGATCTCGAACCTCGTGGCCCGCGAGTTCTTCTCGTCTCCCTCATAGGTTGCCTCTGCTTTCACCCCTTCCAGCGGTATCCCAACGGTCTTGTAATACCGCACCACGTTCATGACCGTGCAGGCGCCAAGGGATGCACAGAAGAGCTCTCCAGGGCTCATACCCCGGTTCGTCCCCCCGTCTTCCTCTTTCCAGTCGATAACGATCTCATTGTCTCCGCATTTCGCAGAAAAACGAACTCCCTCCTGTTGGGTCAGCAAAACCGTCTTGCCCATCAATCATCCTCCTTCTGATCGTAACGGGTCGTCCCGGCCTGGACCTCAAGGGTCCTGGGGTTGACCCTGCATCGCCATTGCCATCTTCTCGCGCATCGATTTCTGGAACTCGTACATCTCCTTGAAGACCTCGTACTTTCTTTGGTGAAAGGGCCGGGTAGAAAGATCGGGGCGGAATACCTTCCCCGCGCCGCACATTGCCCTCATCCCCTGGAGAACCCCTGAAAACTCCCCCGCCGCCACAGCCGCCAGGATGGCGGTTCCCAAGAGAACCGCTTCCGGTTCTTTCGGGATGACCACTTCGCATCCCGTGACGTCCGCGTTCTCCTGGATGAAGAGCCTGTTTTTCAGATGGCCGCCGCACAGGAGGATCCGATCGATCCTGTAACCGTGGGCGTTCATCGCCTCGATGATGTGCCGCGTCCCATACGCTAGGGCTTGTATTGTGGCATAGTACCAGAGGGCGACAGTCTCCGGAGTCTGGCTCAGGGTGAGCCCGCTCATCATCCCCCGGGCAAGGGGATCCGCTCTGGGTGACCGGTTCCCGTGATGGTACGGCAGCACATGGAGCTCGGCGACAATGGGGAGACCGCCTTTCTTTTTCAATCTCAAGACCATGCGGTTCAGGACCGTATAGACGTCCGATCCCTGTGCCCTGGCCTTTCTGAGGATTTCATCATAGGACGAGTTGTTCGTGACGACCAGGTCGATGAGCGATCCTGTGGCCGATTGTCCCCCCTCGTTCAGCCACATGCCTGGAAGCATGGCTCCATAATAGGGACCCCAGATCCCCGGAATGAACCTCGGAGAGGGAGACACGCCCATGTGGCACGAAGAGGTTCCGGCAATCAGAGCAAGGGCATGATCGAAGGGGTTTTCGGCGGCTTCCGAATCCTCCAGAACCGACCCCAGCAACCCGATTCCGCCAGCGTGCGCGTCGATTATGCCGACCCCTACGGTGACCCCGGCGGCCCTCAGGCCGAGCCCTTTTGCGGCGTCCCCCGTGAGCTCCCCTGCCACCTCTCCCATGGGGTGGGCCCCGGGAGGAACACGGTTGCCTTCAAAAAGATCCGGAATGCCGATCTCCTCGAAGAAATCGTGCCGGTATCCTCCGGAGGCCCCTTCGTGGCCGAGGTAGGTCCACTTGCACACAGTGGTGCAGAGACTCCTCATGTCGCTTCCCGAGGCCCTGTAGACCATGTAGTCTGCAAGATCCATGAAACGTCTCGCCCTCTTCCAGGTCTCTTTCAGGTTCTCCTTTATCCACATCAGCTTCGGAGGTTCCATCTCCGGGGATATCCTTCCTCCCACGTAGCGTAGAACCTCGTGGCCTGTACGGTTGATCCGTTCGGCCTGTTGGACGGCTCTGTGATCCATCCAGACGATGATGTTCTGATTCTCCTTTCCCGTCGGCGAGACGGTTACCGGCTCGAAACCGTCACCGAGAGCCACCAGAGAACAGGTGGCATCAAAGGAGATCCCTCGAACCTGTCCGGGATCGATCCTTCCGGTCCGGAGGCATGCACGGGTGGCCCTGCAGGTTGCTCTCCAGATGTCCTCCGATGACTGCTCGACCATGTCCGGCCCGGGTCTCCAGATCCTGATGGGACGGTCTGCCCTGCCCCTGAGTCTCCCCTGCGGATCAAAGGCTCCCACCCGAACACTTCCGGTCCCCACATCGACGCCGAGGAATATCTTTTCCATCTCCTCTCCTCCCCCATCCGGCTATGGCCCCTTTCGCAGGACTCTCTGGTCTGGGCCCTGTAGGGTCTTTACGGGAAACTTTCCCATAATTTCCTCGGTTCGGCAAGCCGGAGATCCAACCCTGATCCACCATCTATCTTCACCTGCGCAAACTCAGACTACCCGGCTGCCGTGTCATTCCTTCGCTTTGCTCAGGAGCCTGCCCTGAACCGAGTGAAGGGTCAAGCCCGAGCGGTCCTGGGGAGCGAAGAATCTCTGCTGCTCGGCTGAATGATCGAAACAAATGCGAGATTCTTCGTCGTCCTGCTTCTCAGAATGACAAGCCGGTTAGGCAATAATAGTTGATTCATCACGTAATTGACAAACCCTTCACCGCGTTGAGGATAAAATCATAAACCGAGCCGAGGGGAGTGAGACCCTGACGCTGGGTTCTGTAATCCCCTAGGGGAGCCGGGGGTGAAATTTCCCCGTGATCATGGTAGGTAGTTATCCATGATCTCGCGTAGAGATCTTGCCCGCCTTTCCCCTTGGATCGGGCTTTTGCAGGGATCGAGCGGAGTGGTCCATGTGACGAGGACGATGGGTATCATTGGAGGAGGTAAGAGGTTCCAGGAATGAAAGGGCTCTTCTGCCGTCGGAGCCGGAGGGAGGGAAGCCTTCTGTGAAAGATGAGCCGGGAGGCATGCCGAAAGGATACATGGGCAATGTGCTGACCGTTGACCTGGCCAGGCGGCGCTTCAGACAGGATCCTCTCGAAGGGCGGTTGAGGGATCGCCTTTTCGGAGGGCGGGGCCTGGGGATCGCCCTCCTGGTTGAACACTTCATGAGATTGGAGAGGGATGGGAGATACGGAAACGCCTTCCGAGAGGTATCCCCCCTGTCGGAAGATAATCCTCTCATCTTCTCGACCTCACCCGCAACGGGAACACCCGTGCCGACCTCCGGGCGGTTCCATGTGAGTTTCAAATCGCCCCTGACGGGCGGGTTGGGTAGCTCCAACTCGGGCGGTCACTGGGCTGTGGCCTTCAAGAAGACCGGAAACGACGTCCTCCGGATTACCGGCAGATCAGAGACGCCTGTCTGCCTGGTCATCACTTCCCAGGGAGTGGAGTTCCTGGAGGGAAAGGAATTTCTGGGCCTCGATGTCGAGGAGATCACAGGGCGCCTGCTCCGAGAGGCTCCCAGGGGAGCGAGGGTCATGGCCGTTGGCGAGGCCGGCCGCAGGCTTTCGAGAATCGCGGCCATCATGAACGACCGCGGAAGGGCCCTGGGCAGGGGTGGGGGCGGAGCTGTTTTCGGTTCGAAGAATCTCCTGGCCGTTGTGGCCTGTCCGGATGGGTCTCGGTCGATCGAGACCGCAGATCCTGGAGGACTCCGGCCCCATGCCGAAGATGGGATCGGATTCAAGGTAAAGATGAAGATCGATGTCGGCAAGCTGACCAGAAGAGAAGAGAACTACGGCATCCTTCCCTCCATGGGGACCCTGGGTATCCTCGGGATGGTGGCTGCCTTTGACGAGCTCGTCCATGACAACATGAGGGATACGAATCACCCCGCAGAAGGGGTCGAAAGGATCAGCGGTGAAGCCTTGAGGATGCATTCGGCCGCCGCCGGTTCAGGCCGGAATCGAATCGAGGTCAGAAAGGGAGCATGTTACAACTGCCCCATTGCGTGTGGCAGGATAACGAGGATTCGAGATGCCCAGGGCAGGATACTCGATCAGGGAGAAGGACCGGAGTTCGAGACGGTGGCTCTTCTCGGTGCCGATCTCTCGATCTATGATCTGGTGACGATCACAGAGGCCAACTACTGGGCGAACCGGTACGGACTCGATACCATCTCCCTGGGCGCCACGATTGCGGCATTTTTCGAGCTCTATTCCGTGGTCAAAGCAAAGGGGAAAGGCATCACTTCTCTCGAAAGGGAATTCCTCCGGGATGTCCAGGAGTTCGTTGTAGCGCATGGAGAACCCAGGTTCGGCAGGAAGGAGATCCTCGTGCCCCTGGTCCATGCCATAGGGAAATCAGAGGGTATCGGGAGGATGCTGGCCGAGGGTTCCTACCGGTTTTGCCGGAGGTACGGCCACCCGGAGTTGTCGATGACCGTGAAGAAGCTGGAGCTGCCTGCCTACGACCCCAGGGCCACTTTTGTCCAGGCCCTCTCTTACGAGATGTGCAACCGGGGTGGGTGCCACCTGGAGAACGGGTATACCGCGATAAGGGCCTATTGCGCAGGGTGGGCAGAGTGGCCGGGAGAACGAATCGAGGGGACAGCCCTCGTGGCAAAGAACGCGGCTCTCGGCAATACCCTGATGGATGTCATCGGCACCTGCGCTTTTTCCTCTCTTTCCCTGACTCTCGATGAGTTCGCCGGCCTGATGCGTAGCGTTACCGGCCTCGACTGCAATGCCGGTACTCTAGAGAGGATCGCCTGGCGGACCCTCACCCTTGAGAGGATCTTCAATATCCTGGCAGGCCTGACTTCCAAGGACGACTGGCTCCCAGAGAGGTTTTACAACGAAGAGATCGAGGTGGAAGGACATTCTGTGGCATGCAACAGAAAGGCATTTGCCCGGATGCACCGGGAGTATTACGGAGCCATGGGGTGGGATGAGGAGGGGATTCCGAGGGAGTCGACACTGAGGGAACTCGACCTTCTTGAGATCCTCCAGGACAGATTTGTCCCTTCCTGAAACCGGGAAGGGGATGAGGGCGGCCCCATGTCAACCACGGCAAACAGGGCAGGGATCTACAGGAAATTCTCCACTCTGGGGGCGGCCATCCAGCGGGTGGATGGAAACAACACCCATAGCGGGAATCTCTCACTCCGTGATCCAGAAGATCCGGACGTCTTCTACATCACCGCCTCCGGTTCGCAATCAGGTGCTCTCACCCCCAGGGACATCGTTCCCCTCCGGTTTTCCCGGGTCAGTTGGGGAGATGCCAGAGCCTCTTCCGAATCCAACGTTCACAGGAGGATCCTGAGCCTCCCGGGGGTGAGGGCCTGTATCCACTGCCATCATATCCTCTGTACGGTCATCACCTTTGATTCGGCGGAAAAACAGATTTTCCTCACATACCTCGGCAAGGACAAAAGGGGAAGAGAGGAGTTCCTCTTCCAGCCGGTGGACCTTTTCGGTGCATATGCTGCAAGGGGAGTGAAGGTCGGCACCTACCGGCAGCCGGTGGGGTCGGCGGAGATGGAGGAGAGAGTCCCTGAGTACCTGGCAGAGTCTCCCCTCACCCTGATCAGGGGGCACGGGCCTTTTTGCAGGGGTACTTCCCTTGAGGATTGTCTCTACCGGCTGAGCGTCCTTGAGGGCAGCGCTTCGCTGGCCCTCAATCTGAGGCGCCGGGGTGTTGAGTTGGGAGCGATTCAGGAGAAGATCATGACAGGGGGCCCGGATTCGGTCTTCCCCCTTGTTCCCCGTCTTCCGGCCCCGGGAGAGCCGGTGACCTGCCAGATCGATGACGAGGCCACGAAAGCCGATTTTGCTTACTGGCTTCATTACAACTACAATTTCAGGATCGGTGCCTACGGAACGGGCTCCATGAGCCAGAAGGTGACTGCCGGGGCGATGATTTACTGCCCCATGTCCGCCGCCCCGGAAGGGATGGACTTCCCTCTCAACCGGCTCTCTCTTGAACCCGGTGAGGGAGACACGGCCGATGAGGCGCTCCATAAGCTGATCTATAACAACACGAACTACAGGACTTGCATGATTACATCCAGTCCCCTGGCCACGGCCGAGGGGATGGCGGTAATGGCCGAGACCTTCGGTCTGGATCCCCTGCTGGGCCGGAGACCTGACACCCCTTATACCTTTGAGCACCACCCGGTAGTGGTTCCCATCGATGCGGAAGCCATGTATCTCAACCCGAGGCTCGGCCTGGTGGATATGACAGAGCTGACCGACCTGAGTCCCGGCAATCCGATTCTGAGCATGCTCCGGTGGCACAAGGGCTGCTGCATTGTGGCAGGTTATGGGGTCATCTCGGTGGGGGACACGAGCCTGGAACAGGCAGCCCACAATGCGGCCTCTGCCGAGAGGATTGCCAGGTTCCGGATGGAGGTCTTTCTCAACCAGAGGGTCCTCGGCGGTCCTTCCCTCAGATCCTTTGAACCGAGAACCCCTTGAAGCCCGGAGACGGGAGGTCCCATGGAGAGGGAAACCATCGACTTTCTTGCCGTGGATCTGGGAGCCTCCACCGGTCGGGTGGTGCTGGGCCGCTGGAACGGGCGAACCTTTGACGTGGTGCAGTTGCACCGCTTTGCCAACGGTTCTGTGGGGATCCTTGGCCACCAGCACTGGGATGTGCTGCGTCTCTGGCAGGAAGTCAGAGAGGGTCTCGCCCGGTATGTCGGTCGGTTCCATACCCGTCTGGCAGGTATCGGTGTGGACACCTGGGGGGTGGATTTCGCCCTGCTCGATTCCGCCGGTCGCCTGTTGGGCAACCCCTATTCCTATCGGGACCCGCGCACCCGGGGGATGATGGAGGTCGCCTTTCAAAGGGTCTCACGCCGCGAGATCTTCGAGCAGACAGGTGTCCAGTTCATGGAGTTGAACAGCCTGTACCAACTCCTCAGCATGGTCGAGACAGGTGATCCCCAACTCGCGGTGGCAGACACACTGCTCATGCTGCCGGACCTCTTCCATTACTGGCTGAGCGGCCGTAAGGCATCCGAGTTCACCATAGCTACCACGAGCCAGATGTTCGACATCCGCAGGGGAGAATGGGCCAGGGAACTGCTCGCCCGATTGGGGATTCCCACCCACCTCCTTCCGCCCGTGCTTGCTCCGGGCACGATCCTCGGTGAGATGCGGTTCGATTTGGCGGCCGAGGTGGGCCTCGGCCGGGCCATCCCGGTGATCGCACCGGGCAGCCACGACACGGCCAGCGCCGTGGCTGCCGTACCGGGGCTGGACGAACGGAGCGTCTATATCAGCAGCGGTACCTGGAGTCTGATGGGTGTGGAGGTGGACGAGCCCCTCGTGGACGATCGAGTGTTGGCCCTGAATTTTACCAACGAGGGGGGTGTGGCCGGAAAGACTCGACTCCTGAAGAACCTGGCTGGTCTTTGGTTGCTCCAGGAGAGCAGGCGCCAGTGGGAACGGGAAGGTCTCTCCCATACCTGGGAGGAACTCCTGGCCCTGGCCGAGAGGGCAGAGCCCTTTGTCGCCCTGATAGATCCTGATGCCGTCGATTTCATCGGGCCAGGCGATATGCCCGCCGCTATCAGAGCCTACTGCCGGAGAACCGGACAGCCCGAGCCGATCGGGCCTGGTCCGACTGCCAGGTGTTGCCTCGAGAGCCTGGCCCTGAAACACCGTTTGGTACTCGATGATCTGGAGACCCTCACGGGGCGGCATCTGGAGACTATCAGGCTCGTCGGCGGAGGCAGTCAGAACCCCTTGCTCTCCCAGTTTACCGCAGATGCCTGTGAGCGCCAGGTGGTGGCAGGGCCGGTGGAGGCCACGGCACTGGGCAACATCCTGCTGCAGGCCGTTGCTACGGGCCACCTGGCCGCCGTTACAGAGGGCCGCCGGGCCATTTCAGCCTCCACCAGGCAGCAGACCTATGAACCAAGATCACGGGCGGCCTGGCAGGAGGCTCTCGCCCGGTTCAGAGGACTCGTTTTCGAGGGGGGAGATCGCTAGAATCTCTCTGTCGGCCCCGGGAGGGCCGTCTTGTGTGGGGACAGCCCGGGATCACGGGCCGGTTGGCCGGCTGTGGATTCCCCGGTTCCTCACTTGAGGACGAATTCCCGGCAGTAGATATGGGTGCGGATTACGGTAAAAGTGTCGGCGTCGGCGACAGCAGCTTCGGCTTCAGGCGAGGCGAAGTCTTCCTGCATCTGTTCCAGTGAGTCCCACCAGAGCTCGGCGATGCCGTCAAATGGCAGGTCGCCTTCGATCTCCTGGTACTCTTCGATAGCCACGTTGATCCGATAGGCTTTGAGATTCTTGAACTTCAAGGTCAGTGGAGCATGATCTCCAATCCAGCGTTTCTCGAAGTCGGACAGGCTCATGCCTGGTTTTGCCTTCAACAGGGCGATCAGTTTTACAGGCTGAGACATGGGTTCCCCTTTCTTCCCCGGTCGTTCTTCAGGAATCCGGCTGCTTTTTCCCCCTTTATTCGGGCCGCGCTACGGGCGCCGGATGGAATGCTAAGGCAAAAACAGATCGATTTTCAGGGCATTCCAGATACCGCACTTCCGGCACTGAGCCTCCCAGTGGTCGTGGAGTGCTCCGCAGGCAGGACATCGGTATTTGAAGAGCCGATGGCGGAGCACCTCGGCGGCCAGGGTGTAATACCGGTTGGCCAGGGCCTCGTTCAGCCTCTTTTTCTCCACCTCTGCCAGAAGCAGGAGCGCTCCGGGTGAGGCCTCCACATCGGGTAGCCTGGTGATCTCCTGTTCGGCCTCTTCTATGAGATCCTGCCTCAGGTAGATCCTGGCGAGGAGGAGCCTGGCCAGTCCATGGCGGCTTGAAGCCTTCCTGTAGAACTGGACGAGCTCCTTGTCGCCGCCGTGTTGGAGCCGGTAGTCCTCCAGGGCTTTCACGACGGGAATTTGGAAATCCTCCAGCAGGGCAGACTCCCAGAGCCTCAGGGCCTTCTCGGGCAGACCCTCCCTGATGTACTCCTCCCCGAGGCTCAGGAGGGAGGGAACAAATCCACTCCGGAGCTTCAGGCTCTTCTCGAGAGACGCCGCACCTTCCCTGGGATTTCCGGCTCTCTGCTGGGACCGGGCCTCCTCGTACCAGAGGATCGAAAGAGCCTCATCGAACTGCTCGGCCGAAACCAGCCCTTCTTTGCGGAGGAGTCGAAGGGTTTCCATGGCCTCAGACCATTTCCCCTGAGCCTTTTGAACTCTCAGAAGCCCTCTCAAGGCCACGGGATTCGACTTCTCCCTCTCCAGGACCCGGTTGTAGTAAAGTTCGGCCTCCGAGTAGTTTCCGGTCCCCTCACTGCTTGCTGCTATTCCCAGGACCGCCCGGATATTGTGGGGATCCCTTGAAAAGACGTGATGGAACTGATCCGAGGCTTGGGTGAACCGCTTCCACTCGAGAAAGACGTCTCCGAGGTCGAGGAAGAGCTCCAGGTTGTCCGGGTTGAGACGGATGGCCCTCTCGAGAATCGTCTTCGACTTCTCCAGCTCGCCGAGGCGGAGGAAGTCCCTCGCCTCTTGGCGGTACTGGTCGGTTCTCTCATCGCGCCTTCGGGTTCGCCTTTCCCTCATCCCCAGCAGAGCACCCCGGACTCCCTGGAGGAGGAATAGGACATAGACAAAGACGGCTCCCAGAATGAAAGCCCCGAAGATAATCATGTAGAGAGGAACCTGAGTAGGGCCCTTGGTAAAGAGCTTGAGCTGCACCGCGGTAGGGTTTTCCAGAGCGAGATAGCTCAACCCCATGACCACGACCAGGGTGAGGACAAAGACGATTTTTGACATTACCTTGACTCTCCGTTTCTATGGCAGGATGCCGTCATTCTCCCATGAACCGCCCCTCCTTGGCAATCCAAAAAAGCAAGAGCGCCCAGGCTTCGAAGAGGCCTGGCAAGAGCTGTTCTGGGAGAGTGGTGGCTGAAAGAACAGAGCCTCTCGGGGAAGGGAGAGGAGCCGTCGCCCCCTTGGGTGGTAAATCCGGGATCCATCAGGCCGCGCGCCTCAGTTTGACGGCGCAGACCTTGTACTCAGGTATCTTGGCGATGGGGTCAAGGGCCGGATTGGTGAGAATATTGGCCCTGCTCTCGAGAAAGTGGAAGGGCATGAAGAGAACCCCTTTCGCTACTGCCTCTGTGAGCTTAACCCGTGTTGAGACGGACCCACGCCGGGACTCCAGGATCACGGTCTCCCCGTCGGTGATCCCGAGTTCTGCAGCGTCTTTGGGATTCATCTCCAGGTAGCACTCCGTGATTTCACGGTCGAGTGAAGGGGAGTTCCTTGTCATCGTACCTGTATGGTAATGGACATAGAGCCTTCCCGTAGTGAGTTGGAAGGGGTAGTCCGTGTCAGCCCTCTCGGCAGGAGCCTGGAATTCGATGGCATGGAACAGGCCCCTCCCCCGAGCGAATTTTCCCTTGTGCAGGAAAGGGGTTCCCGGATGTTCGGCATTCGGGCAGGGCCATTGCAGGCCCTCTCCCTGAAGCCTGTCATAGGTTATCCCGCCGTAGGACGGCGTCAGCCTGGCGATCTCCTCCTGAATCGCGGCAGGAGACTCGAAGTTCATTGGGTAGCCAAAACGGTTTGACAGGTCCTGGATGATTTGGAGGTCGGGCCTCGCCATTCCCGGCGGGTCAAGGGCCCGGCGTACCATCTGGACCCTCCTCTCCGTGTTGGTAAAGGTCCCCTCCTTTTCAGCGAATGAGCTCGCCGGGAGAACCACATGGGCCAGCGCCGCAGTAGGACTCTGGAAGATGTCGATCACAAGCAGAAACTCCAGGCTCTTCAATGCCCTTTCCACGTGGAGACTGTCCGGATCGCTCACCATCGGGTTTTCCCCCAGTACGACCAGGGCCTTGACTCTTCCATTGAGGATGGCTGGAAATGTCTCGGTGGCGGTCAGTCCAACCCTGTCTGAGAGCCTTGCCTTCCAGGCTTCTTCGAACTTGCTGCGAACCCCCTGGTCGGTCACGGCCTGATAGCCCGGGTAGACATTCGGGAGCGCTCCCATATCACACGCTCCCTGGACGTTGTTCTGTCCCCTCAGCGGGTTGACCCCTGTCGATTCCTTGCCGAGGTTCCCTGTGAGCATGGCCAGATTGGCCAGGGATTTGACGTTGTCCACGCCGGTGGTATGCTGGGTGATTCCCATGGCGTAAAGGATGGTAGCCCGTTCGGCGCTACTGTAATACTCGGCGGCTCTCTCCAGGTCAGCTACAGCAATCCCCGTGATCTCGGACACCTTCTGAGGAGGGTATTTTTCTATGACCGCCCGCATGGCCTCGAAATTCTCTGTACGCTCCTCGATGAACCGGGAGTCCTGCCACCCGTGGTGTATGATGATATGCATGAGGCCGTTGATAAGGGCTACATCGGTTCCCAGGTTGTGCTGCAGGTGGAGGTCTGCCTGGAGAGTGATGGGAATCCGTCGGGGGTCGGCGACGACCAGTCTTGCTCCCTTCGCTTTTGCACGGTACACCCGGGTGGCGACCAGGGGATGGGCCACCGATGTGTTGGAACCGATTATGAAGACGCAGTCAGCCTCACCGATCTCTTCGACGGAGTTGGTCATCGCTCCACTGCCAAATGCGGCGGCAAGCCCGGCCACCGTGGAAGAGTGTCAGAGCCTCGCACAGTGGTCGATATTGTTCGTCCCGATGGCTGCGCGGGAGAATTTCTGGAGCAGATAGTTCTCCTCGTTCGTACACTTTGCGGACGAGAAGACGACGATACTGTCTGGACCGTGCTCTTCCTTGATTTCCCGGAGCCGCGAGACGGCAAGATCGAGCGCCTCGTCCCAGGAAGTCTCCTGGAGAGTTCCGTCTCTGCGTACCAGAGGCTTTGTGAGTCGCTTCGGACTATTGACAAACTCGTGAACCGTCCAGCCCTTGACGCAGAGCCGCCCCTGGTTTACCGGGGCTGTCTTGGAAGGGAGAACCCCCACGAGCTTTCCATCGAGAACCTCCAGAAGCAGCCCGCAGCCGCATCCACAATAAGGACAGGTTGTGGGAACGGTCTTGAGTTCCATGGGTTCTCTATCCCCCGATGATGATGAATGGTGACTTTTTCTCCAGGCTGTAACCTGTCTGGTAGCCGAACTCCTCGCTCACGATCTCTCCTACCTTTTTGTAAAGGATCCTGAGAGGGATGTCTGCGGGACAGGCCTCCTCGCACAGGCCGCAGTCGATACAGCGCCCGACCATGTGGACCGCCCTGATGAGGTGGAAGGTCGGGTTGTCCGGGGGGATTTCCCCCTTTCCCACCAGGACCTCCTCCTGGAGTGAACATTCATTGCAGAAACACATGGGACAGACATTGCGGCAGCCAAAGCACTTGATGCATCGGCTGAACTCGGCCATCCAGAATGCTAGGCGGCTCTCGAGATCCATCTCGTCGATCCGGTCGACCCTTTCGTTCTCTCTCTTCTCTCCTTGAGGCCCTTCGATAAGGCTGTCAGGGTAAGGCTTGGCGCATTCGCACGCCCTGGCCAGTTCATCCGGACAACCGATCCCAACTGGAAGAACCCTCTCCTTGTCAAGCTGGTTCCACTTGAAGAGCTCCCTCAGCCCTCTTTCGTCACATCCACGAACGAGGACACCGAAGGTCTCGTCGGGATGTTGCCTGGCAAGGTGTATCAGCAACTGGTTGAGGGGATACCGTGCGTCGCCGGGCTTCTTCCAGTCGCCCAGGGAGAGCCTTTCGAGTTCTTCGGGCCTGCGAAACAGGTGGGGCAGGATCTGTCCCCCATCCTCTCTCAGCCCGAGAAAACCCTTGATTTTTCCTTCTGAAAATAGCTGTTGGACATGTTGTCGGACCTTTTGGCTCATAGGTCTCAGGCAGCCTCCTTTGCTTTGAGGGGGTTCGGCCCAATGCTTTTGATATCCTCCACGAACTTGGACACCTCTTCCACGTATTCCGAGGCCTCCGAGGAAGAGACCCATCTGACTCTGAGACGGTCGGGATCGATTCCCGAGAAGGCCATCAGTCTCCGGAGGAAGGTCATTCTCTTGTTTGCAATCACATTACCAGACTGGTAATGGCATTCCCCGAACCGTCAGCCCGCCACGAAGATGCCGTCTGCCCCCTCCTGGAGTGCCTTGAGCACGTAATGGGGCGATATGCTCCCCGTGCACGTAACCCTTATGGTCCGCAAGGAGGTGGAATACTGCAGTCTACTGACCCCAGCCAGGTCAGCCGCTGCATATGCTCACCAAGTGCACAGGAAGGCTATTATCTTCGGCTTGAAATCATCGGCCATAATAGACTCCTTGAGAGCCCGTCTCGGAGCCTCTAACCCCCCAGCCAGGCCCGATCTCGCTATTACGTCATCTACTCATCGCCTTTTTGATTTCCCAACATATCTGCCCGGATGTGAAGCCCTGAAGCTCCACGCTGCCCGAGGGGCAGGTCGCGGCGCATGCGCCACAGCCTTTGCAGATTGCTGGGTTGACCTCACAGATCCTACGCTCTTCCAGGTAGCGGATGGCCTCATAGGGACATACATTAAGGCATCCCTGGCAACCGACACAGGTTTCCGGGTTTATCCAGGCCACTATGGCATTGCCGGACATCCGCTTCTGGGACAGAACCGTCACCGCTCGGGAGGAGGCGGCAAGCCCCTGGGCTATGGATTCGTCGATCGGTTTCGGGCAGTGAGCAAGGCCGCAGACGAATACCCCGTCCGTGGAGAAATCGCTGGGCCGGAGTTTCACATGGGCCTCGGCAAAGAAGCCGTCGTCGTTGACAGGCACCTTGAAAAGCCGGGCCACAGGGTTTTCCTTTGGGGGAACGACGGCTGTGGCCAGGATGATCAGGTCCGGATGAATCACCATTTGACGGCCGAGAACATAACTGGTAAAGCGGACCCCAAGCCCCTCCTCGTCTCTCGTCACGTCGAGCTGCCGTTGGGCATCGTATCTGACAAAAACAACCCCCCTGTTCCGGGCCTCCCTGTAAAGGTCTTCGCGTAGCCCGTAGGTCCGCATATCCCTGTAGAGGACAAAAACTTCCGTGTCTGGATTCAGATCCTTCAATTTGAGCGCGTTTCTAACCGTGTGGGTACAACAGACCTTTGAACAGTAAGGTCTTTCTTCGTTTCGAGACCCTACGCATTGTATGAAGACGGCAAAGTGCGGCTCCTTGAGAGAACTGTCGCCCTCTATGAACCTCCTGTCGAGGTCTAGACTAGTTAGAACCGAGGGGTCTTTTCCGTATAGATACTGGTCGGGCTTGAGCTCCGAAGCACCGGTCGCGATTATGGCAACGCCGTGCTCGACGGTGTGATCCTTACCGTCGGCCTCAACGGTGGATCGGAAGTTACCCACGAAACCATCCACGTGGGTCAAGTTGGCGTTGACCCAGACCTCGATATTCGGGTCCGATCGTACATCCTCTATGAGTCCTGCCAGATACTGTTGGACCTTCTCGCCCCGCCAGGTTTCATAGAGGTTTCGACCCTGGCCTCCCAGAGCGGCGTCCCTCTCAATGAGATAGGTGTGGTAACCCTGTTGTGCCAGATTCCTTGCGGCAGTCATCCCGGAGATGCCGCCTCCAACCACGAGGGCGGCCTGGTTGACCTCGATGACAGGCTCGACAAGAGGGGTGTGGCGAGCCACCTTGGCTACTGCCATCCTCACGAGATCCTTGGCCTTTTGGGTGGCCCCTCCCGGATCCCCTGCATGCACCCAGGCACACTGATTTCGAATATTGGCCATCTCGAAGAGGTACTTGTTGATACCGGCATCGGCCAGGGTCTCCTGAAAAAGAGGCTCATGGGTCAGAGGGGTGCACGCAGCAACGACGACCCTGTTGAGCCTCTCCTTCTTGATGACCTCGGCGATTTTCCCCTGAGTATCCTGGGCGCAGCTGAACAGGTTGTCCTCCACGTAGACCACGCCCGGCAGGGTGCGGGCGTATTCAACAACAGCCGGCACGTCCACCACCCCTGCTATGTTGGTCCCGCATCGGCACACAAAAACTCCGATGGCGGGGGGCTGCCCACTGACGTCGATCTCCTGAGGAATCTCCTTTGTCCTTGTCATGGACCACCTGGAATCGGCCAGGGAACTACCGGCAACGGCCGCAGCCGCACTTGCCTCGATAACCGAGGAGGGGATGTCTTTCGGGCCCTGAAAGGCCCCGCAGACAAGGACACTGGGCCTCGAGGAAAGAACCGGGGCAAAGCTGCTGGTGGACGCATATCCGTAAGAGTCGACCGTAATTCCCGCCCTCTCGGCCAACGCGACCGCCTCCGCGGAGACGCCCAATCCCACGGAGAGAACCACCATGTCGAACTCCTCTTCGACCCGCCGTCCTGACTCGTCGACGTACTGGATGAGCAGGTTTCCATTGCCGTCCTTCTCGATGATCCTGGCGATTCGGGACTTTATGAATCTGACGCCCGCCTCCTTTTCCGCCCGATTGTAATACCGCTCGAAGCCCTTGCCGTAGGTCCGCATATCTATGTAAAAGATAGCGGTGTCGAGGCCGCCCTTTGCATGTTCCTTGGCTACGATGGCTTCCTTTATGGCATAGGTGCAACAGACCCCGGAGCAGTAAGCCTTGGCCCCCTCGTGAACGTCCCTGGAACCCACACACTGGAGCCAGGCGATCTTGGCCGGCTCTCTGTTGTCCGAGAATCGGACCAGATGTCCTCCCAGTGGCCCTGAGGCGGAAAGCATTCGCTCGAATTCCAGGCTGGTGACGATGTTGGGAGAACGACCGTAACCATAAATATCCCGGGTGGAAGGGTCGAAGACCCGGGAGCCTGGAGCGAGAATGACAGAGCCCACATGAAGGGTCGACTCCCTCGGCCGATCGTCGAAATTGATGGCACCGGCCGGGCAGAGCTTCTCACAGACCTTACATTTCCCCTTTGTCAGGTAGATACAGTTGGCAGCATCGATCACATACTTCAGGGGGACGGCCTGCGCGTACTGGACATGGATCGCCTTTCGTTTGGCCAGGCCTGCGTCATACTCGCTGTCCACCTTCTTGGGACACTTCTCTGCACAGAGGCCACAGGCGATGCACTTTTCGAGGTCCACATAGCGGGGGTGTTGTCTTATCGAGACTTCAAGATCACCCTGCTCGCCGGAGATGCCTGTCACCTCCGAGAGGGTCATGAGCTCTATGTTGAGATGCCGGCCGACCTCGACCAGTTTGGGCGAAAGGATTCACATGGAACAGTCGTTGGTGGGAAAGGTTTTGTCCAACTGGGACATGACTCCCCCGATGGAAGAAGACCTCTCCACGAGGTAGACATAGAACCCGGAATTGGCCAGATCCAGGGCCGCCTGCATTCCGGCAATCCCCCCGCCCACCACGATGACTGAACCGGTTTGATTTTGCACCATTTCTTCTCCTACTCAGGGGTGACCGATCATGTCTCCCCTTGCGTCGAAAGAAAGCCTTCTATATCCTTTAAAGGGATCTGATTCATCTCCAATCCGAGGATCTTGCTGTCGATGTCGAGGCTGAGCCCGAGCAGTTGCGGATAGAGAATCGAGGGCAGTGCGTGGTCTTTCTCCCTCCTTGTGAGGATCGTCTGCTGAACAGTGTCGAACTGTATCTGGCAGTACGGACAGGCGGTACAGAAATAGTCGGCACCGGAACGGATCCCGTCGTCCAACTTCCTCTCGGTCAGATCCATGGAGAGCTCGTCCGCTACTCCCCAGGCCGGGGCACCACAGCAGTCGAGCTTGGTCGGCCAATCGATGCTCTCTGCTCCGGTGACCTCGACGAGTCGATCAAAGACCGTGGGAGCCACCGGGTCATCGAACTGCACGACCTTGCTAGGGCGAAGCACATGGCACCCGTAATGGGTCGCGATTCTGAGTCCTTTGAAAGTCCCCTTCAGCTTGTCTCTGATGGGGTCCATCCCCACATCATGGTAGAGCACCGAAAGGAGGTGCCTGACCTCCACCCTGCCCTCGTACCTCAATCCCTCTTTCTCGAGGATACCATTGATCTCCCTGTTAAGTGAGTTCTCTTCCCTCAAGAGGTGGTCTGCCTTTTTCAGGCTGCCGTAACAACATTTGCACAGAGTGAGAAGGTTCAGTCCCTGCTTTTCTGCAAGGGCGAGGTTTCTGGCCGACAGGAGGAGAAAGGTCTTGAAGTCGGTGTTTCTCAAGGGGTATCCACAACAGTTGAACTGCTCTATATCGACGAGGCTCACACCGAGTTTTGCCAGAACCGCGCGAGAGGAAGTTTCATACTGGTTCAGGCGGGCCGGGATGGTGCAACCGATAAAGAAGGCGAATTTCATCATCCTTTTCCCATCTCGTCGAAGTGCCTCTCCTTGATTCTTCTTACGGCCAGATTCTTCAGCTCATAGAGGACATCGGTGACGGCCACCTGCTGGGGGCATTGTTCCTGGCACTGATAACAAGTGATGCAGTCCCATAACATGACGGAGCCAAAAGCGAGATCTCTGATGCCCAGTGCACAGGCATGCATGATCTGGTGAGGCAACAGCCCGAGGGTCTCGCCGGGGTTTTGGAAATTACTCACCACCGGACAGACGGTGGTACAGGTTTCACAGCCGAAACAGACCGAAAACGTCTTCGCCTGGGCCGAGAGGCTGAGTTCCCCCTTGAGTGCCCTGCCTGATGGTGTGAGTTCGAGGTCCCTTTCCTGATGGACCATCAGATCGCATTCGGCGGTGATGGCCTTTCTGGCCCGGTCAAGAGGCCTTTCATAATCCCCCTCTTCGATTTCACGGTGCATCAGCCCCCGGTAGAAAGATAGGGGCGAAAGGATGAGAAACTCGGGGTAACCCCTTTCGAGGAGGTCTTCTCTCACGGTGAACCAAAGGTCCTGAAGGTTGATTCCCACCGGGCAGACAAGGGTACAGCGGTAACAGTTGGTACAGAGATAGACGCCTTCTTGAAGGATTCTTATCTCTTTTGCCCCGAGCTTCCTGCCAGAGGCGAGAGCCTTCAGGGAAGCGATTCTCTCGGAGGGGAGAATGTTTGGGTTGGGGATCTCTTCAAAGGCCACACCCACAGAGCAGCGTACAGTGCATGTCCCGCAATGGGTACACGCGTCGAGCTCCATGGCTTGCTTGGTGGCCATATTGGCCGGGGAGGATCTCCCCCTTTCCATAACAGCGTTGGCAAGAAGGCTCAGAGGGCTTGCAACGATGTGGAACATCTTGCTAAAGGGGACATAGACAAGACCTACAAAACAGGCCATGATATGAATGTACCAGAGGATCACCGGTATACCCGTCCGGTCGAGAGACAGGGCAAAGGGCCTGACCGCCCTGGCCACTCCATAACCTGCAAAGGCCCACTGGGGTCTCGAATGGCAATCGGCACAGGTTATCTCATGGAGTTCCCTCCCCCTGTCGAGTGTCTCCTTGTCGAAGGGCCCTTTCACGGCCGGGGAGACCATGGCGAATTTCTCTATCCAGTAAGCCTCCAAGGATCTCGACTCTTTTTCATTCTCTGCGGCCCCGTACTCCTCCACCATCTTCCGGTAGCTGGAGTAAGAGACCATCTTCGTGCCCTCGGTGAGGATTCCGGAGAGGATGATGACGGCAACGATGATGATGGCATAGTAGTCCATGGCGTTGGTCACCAGGCGCGGCACCTTCAGGATGAATCTCCTGTAAAGGGCGAGGAGAAGCCCGAAGATGACAAAGACGCCAAAGATATCCCGCAGAAACAGAAAAGGGTTGACGGTGGAGTAATAGCCGGGAAAGAAGCCGGAGGTAATCACACTACCCAGGGCATGCATGAGGAGCAGCAGGGTGAACCCGAGGTATACGCACATATGCATCAGCCACCGGAGAGGGTCCTCCCGAAGCGTTCTCTGCTGGAGGAGAACCTGGAGCAGGAAAACCTTCAGGATCGTCACGATCTTCCTGCTGAAAACAGTCGCCATGACGCCGCCGAAGGCGGCAAGAACCCTTTCGAACGCTGGTATCTGCCGTGCTTCCTTGCCGATTCTGTACCGGAACCAGGTGGAGACCTTATAGAGCAGGCCGGCCCCGAAAAGGACGAGAGAGACGTACAAGGCGGTAGTTGCGATCATCGGCTGGAGTTCCCGAGCTCAAGCGTTTCCCGTGATTCCCTTTGAATTCGGCGCAGCCTTCCCTCCGCCCGGGAGAGGTTCCTGGGAAGCGGGAAGCACGGCCCGCAGGACTGTGAATTATTTATCAAATCCTCTTCCATGTCAAGGGCAAAATGACTGGAGTTTCCCCATTCGGCTGCTGATGTCTTCTAATCAGTTGAAACGAAATGGAAACCTGAATGCAGGAACTGAAAAGGGGTGTCGGAACTTCTCCGTCTGCAACCCTGATAGGGTCACCGCGGGACCTTGGAAGCGAAGGGATAAGGGTTTTGTTCTGCCGAAGAGCAGCCACGGTAAACTCAGCAACTTCTGAAAATCCTTGATCGAGAAGTTGCAAAGCCCCAGTAAGATCACCCAACACTACCCCTCTTCAGTGTCTACCAGCTACGGGCCTGGGTTTGCCGGATATTCCTCAGATTGCGGGTGAGATCCTCCCACGCCTTGTCCCGGGAAGCATCTGCGGCCCTTGTCACTTGCCGCCCTTGACTTTTTGAGGGCTTGTTCATATATACCAGATCGGTTCACTGCTTTTCAATCCACCCGGGGCTCGTTGCGTTGAGGGTTCATGCGCTTCGGCTTTCACATCTCCATTGCAGGCGGGTTTTCGAGGGTGGTCGGGCGGGCCCGCCTCAGGCGGTGTGATACCATACAGCTCTTCTCACGAAACCCCAGAATGTGGAGTTCGCCGGCTCTGGATGAGAAGGAGGCTGCGGTCCTGAGGAAGGAGCTGAAAGAGGCGGCCATCTCTCCTGTCTTCGTTCATCTCCCCTATCTTCCGAACCTCGCGGCGAGGTCGTCTCCTTTCTACAGGCGATCCGTCGAGGTCCTGTGTGAGGACCTCTGCCGGGCAGAGTCTCTTGGCGCCTCCTACGTTGTAACCCATATGGGAAACCGGCTCAGGGAAAGCCTAGAGAAGTGTCTCGATACCCTTGCCGAGAGCATCGGCAGGGCCCTGGAGGAGGTCGAAAACGGCACGATCCTTCTTCTCGAGAACACCTCGGGCCAGGGGACCCAGATCGGCTGGCGCTTCGAGGAGATCGGCGCGGTGATAAGAGGGGCCGGTGAGGGGGAGCGGCTGGGAGTCTGCCTTGATACGGCGCACGCCTATGGAGCCGGCTACGACCTGTCGACCAGGGAGGGACTCGACGCCACCATCGAGGAGCTCGATACTTTCGTGGGGCTGGAAAAGCTCTGTCTCCTTCATCTCAACGACACCCAGGTGGCTCTCGGTTCGCGCAAGGACCGGCATTGGCACATAGGCAAGGGTCGCATCGGCCTTGAAGGATTCAGAAACATCGTGAACGATCCCCGCCTCTGTCACCTTCCCGGCATCATGGAGACACCCCAGGACCACGTCGATGAGGATTTGGAGAACATGTCGGTGATCAGGAGCCTCGTTGGAGGTCCTTCTCTTTGATTGACACCGCGGTGGAAACGAGGCCTTCCCGGGGAGCCGTCTGGAAAGGAGGGGAGGGAGCAATGGAGAGATGCTCCTGGTGCGGAGATGATCCGCTGTACGTCAAATACCACGACGAAGAGTGGGGCGTTCCTGCCCATGACGACAGGAGGCATTTTGAGTTCCTTGTGCTCGAAGCGGCCCAGGCCGGATTGAGCTGGATAACGATTCTGAGAAAGAGGGCGAACTACAGGAGAGCCTATGACGGCTTCGACCCTGCCAGGGTTTCGAGATACGACGCCGGCAAGATAGAGGCACTCTTGAAGGATGGGGGTATAATAAGAAACAGGAGGAAGATCGAAGCCTCGGTCAACAACGCAAGGAGATTCCTGGAGATACGGGAGGAATTCGGGAGCTTTGACGAGTATATCTGGAGATTTGTGGACCACAGGCCTGTGATCAATTCATGGCAGAGCGAATCGGAAATCCCGGCGAGTACTCCGCTGTCCGGCAGAATAAGCCTCGACCTCAAGAAAAGGGGATTCCAGTTCCTGGGACCGACCATCGTCTATGCTTACATGCAGGCGGTGGGCCTGGTTAATGATCACGTCACCGGCTGTTTCAGACACGGAGAGCTCCTGTATCAGACCGAGAATCATACCAAAAGGCCGGGGAGAAAACAGGAATGAGGAAGGCCGTGGAGCCATGAAAGGAGCTTCCCCGCCGAGAGGCGATTCCAAGGTGGAGGTGCGGGGTGCAGAGGCCCGGTACTATGATCTCCTGATGAACCTCATCACCGGGGGTTCGTATCCTTTTTTTATTCGGGCCGTGATGCGGCACATGGGCATTCAGCCCGATGACGCCATCTTGGACCTGGGAGCGGGCACGGGGCGAAACGCCTGCCTCATGCGCCGGTACCTTTCGGACAGGGGGCGGATCCTCGGGTTGGACATCGGGCCGGAGATGCTGGCACAGGCACGACGGAAGTGCCATCCCTTCAGCAACGTCACCTTTGTGAACCGGCGGGTGGAAGAGGCTCTGCCCTATGGCGGAGAGTTCGACGTGGTCTTCATCTCCTTCGTCCTGCACGGCTTTGTCCAGGAGGACCGGCTGCGTATCGTTGAGAACGCATATCGGGCCCTGCGCTCGGGCGGGCGGTTTTTTGTTCTCGACTATAACGAGTTCGACCCGGCTTGCAGCCCGTGGCCGGTTCGCCTCGCCTTCCGGCGCGTCGAGTGCCCCCTTGCGAGCGATTTTGTGAAGCGTGACTGGCGGGCTATCCTGCGGGGAAAGGGGTTCGGAGATTTCGAAGTGAACTGCTTTTACTTCGGTTATGTCCGGTTGCTGGCGGCACGCAAGCCGCCGGGCTTCCGGCCGCCCCCTGTGTCGGGGCTTGGTGATAATCTATCAGGAGGCAGAGATGGACAAGAACAGACTCTTTGAACCACTCCGATTGGGCGCTCTCACACTGCCCAACCGCCTGATCATGACCACGGTTAAGCTGGGATACGGCACGAAGGCAGGGGAGGTCACAGATCGCCACATCGCCTTCTACGTCCGCCGGGCTGAGGGCGGTGTGGGCCTGATCACCACCGAACCGCTCTACATACGGCCGAACGGTCGCGAGCTGCCCACCCAGCTCGGCATCCACGAGGACAGGCTTCTGGACGGATTGCGTCTGATGGTTGATGCCGTCCACAGGGAAGGCGGGCGCATCATGGCCCACATCAACCACGCGGGGCGGGCCGTCAATCCGAAGTTGGTGGCGGAGCGAGAGCGGGTGTCCGCATCGGATGTCCCTTGCCCGGCAAACGGTGTGACTCCTCGACCCCTTTCCCTGGCCGAGGTCGATGAATATGTCGGGTTTTTTGGTGATGCTGCCCGTCGTGTCAAGGAGGCCCGCTTTGACGCTATCGAGATTCCCTTCAGCCACGGCTATCTCATCCACCAATTCCTCTCGCCCCATACAAACCGCCGCAATGACGAGTACGGTGGTTCCCTGGAGGGCAGGCTCCGTTTCGGGAAGAGAGTGATGGAGGCTGTGCGGGGGGCGGTGGGCAGCGATTTTCCTGTCGTAGTACGTATGAATGCCACAGACTACGTTGAGGGCGGACTGTCCATCGAGGATGCCGTCACCGTTGCCAGGTCGCTCGAGGAGATGGATGTGGAAGCTCTCAGCGTCACCTCGGGCACCATGTGCGAATCCGTACCGTTCTGTCTCTATCCCACGGGTACGCCCAAAGCCAACTTACTGCCCATGGCCGCCCGTATCAGGGCCGCCGTATCGGTGCCGGTGGCTGTGGCCGGGCGGATCCGCACTCCCGAGATCGCCCGCGAGGCCCTGGCAGAGGGCCAGGCCGACCTGATAGGATTGGGCCGGCCGTTGCTGGCCGACCCGGACTGGCCGCGCAAAACGGAGTCGGGAGACGAGGAGGGGATCCTGCTCTGTGCCGCCTGCCACCAGGGCTGCCTGGCGGAGCTGCGGCAGGGGCGCGGCACCTCGTGTATGTTCAATCCCCTGGCCGGACGGGAGTGGGAGATAAGGATCACACCGGCCGAGCACCCGAAGTGCGTGATGGTCGTGGGTGGCGGACCGGGCGGGATGGAGGCGGCTGCTGTTGCGGCCCGGCGGGGACACCGTGTCACGCTCTACGAACAGAGCGATCGATTGGGAGGACAATTCCGTCTGGCCTCACAGGTGCCCTTCAAGGAGGAGTTCTCCGACATCGTCCGCTATCAGGCAACAGAGATCGAGCGCGCCGGAGTCGAGGTGCGGATGAACACCACCGTCACCCCGGATGTGGTGGAGCGTGAGAATCCGGATGCGGTTGTTGTGGCTGCAGGGGCAGACCCCATCGTCCCTCCCCTGCCCGGGCTAGAGGAGACACGGTGGATGACGGCTTACGACTTGCTCGACGGCCGTACCAGGGTCACGACTTCAACGGCCTTCATCGTGGGGGCGGGAACCGTGGGGTTGGAGACGGCGGAGTATCTGGCCCGGCGCGGGGTGAAAAGCATGGTCGTCAAGAGGAGACCCGAGGTGGGGGGCAAGCTCGACATGCTCGCCCAGGCCGTGCTTCTCGGGCGGCTGAAGAAGCTCGATGTGGAAGTACGCACAGGGGTTGAGGTCGTACGTTTCGAGACGGACGGTGACGGCCGGACTGTCGTCGTTGCCCGGCCCTATCCGCACGAGGACGGAACTCGCCAGATGCGCTTTCCGGCCGAGACGGTGGTCATCGCTCTGGGGCTTCGTCCCAACCGGGAACTGGCCGAGGCCTTGAAGGACCGTGCAGAGGTATACCCCATAGGTGACTGTGTGGAGCCACGTGAGGCCCTGAATGCGGTCTGGGAGGGGTTCGACGTGGCGCGGAGACTCTAGTATTGTCTGTACGCCTTACGGTTGGCGGGCGGTCTTGTTCGCCACGGGCAGGGCGGGCCGCTCGTTGACCGTCAGTTCGAATACGTCGGGTCGGGCATAGTGGCCGACTACGTCGAAGTCGAACTTGGCCTGGACGATCCTGGCGAGATCGAGTTCGGCAAGGAGCATGCCCTCCTGGTCATGGAGGGGACCTGCCAGGACCTTGCCCAGGGGAGAGACGATGGCGCTTGCGCCCCGGCACAGGACCTCCGGTTGTCCGGCCAGCTTCTCGATTTCTTCCAGGTCCTTGGGATACATGGCCTTGGTCACGAACTGGTTGCAGCCGAGCACAAAGCACCGGCCCTCGCAGGCGATGTGGCGCAGAGTGGCCAGCCAGGTGTCGCGGGAGTCGGCGGTGGGAGCCAGATAGACCTCGACTCCCTTTCCGTACATGGCCATCCGGGCCAGGGGCATGTAGTTCTCCCAGCAGATCAGCCCGCCGATTCTCCCGATCTCCGTCTCGATTACGGTCAAGGTGCTCCCGTCTCCCTCGCCCCAGATCAGCCGTTCGGCGCCCGTGGGTTTGAGTTTGCGGTGCTTGCCCAGGAGCCGTCCGTCAGGGCCGAAATAGAGGAGGCTGCAATAGAGGGTGCCTCCGCCGAAGCGGTTGTCCCTTTCGATGACGCCGATGGCGAGATAGACCCCGGCCTCACGGGCAGATGCTGCCAGGGCTTCGGTGGTGGGGCCGGGTATGTCGACGGAATTGGCCCAGTAACGCTGCCAGGTCTGTCTCCCCGCCGGGCTGCGGCTGCCGATCACGGTGCCGAAGCTTAGGCCCCGCGGGTAGGCGGGTATAAAGGCTTCCGGGAAAAGGACGAGCCTCGCGCCGTTGGCCGCAGCCTCCTCGATCAGGCGGCAGGCCTTCTCGACGGTGGCCTCCCGGTCGAACAGGACCGGGGCGGCCTGCACCACTGCAGCCTTGAACCGGGGCGGAGAGTCCTTCATTTTGGAAGACGCAAATCAGGGTCGCCGGATGGGGCCGGGTCCCCGCCTATGGCCAGTTGTTCTCACCCCGGGTGAGATAGTCGTGGATGGAGTCTGCCGCGTGTCGGCCCGCTCCCATGGCCAGGATCACCGTGGCGGACCCGGTCACGATGTCTCCTCCTGCCCAGACCCCCCGCTTGGTGGTCTTCCCGGTGGCAGGGTCGGCGACGATATAACCTCTCCTGTTCAGCTCGAGGCCCGGGGTCTGAGTGGGCAGAAGGGGGTTGGCCCCTGCTCCGATCGCCACCACTACCAGATCGCACTCCAGGATGTGTTCCGAACCCTTGATCGGGATGGGCCTCCTCCTGCCGGAATCATCGGGCTCTCCCAGTTCCATCTTGATGCACTCCATCCCCTTTACCCACCCGTCCTCGTTCCCGAGAAACCGGACCGGAGTGGTAAGGAGGAGAAACTCTACCCCCTCCTCTTCGGCATGGTGGATTTCCTCGATTCTGGCAGGCATTTCAGCCCTCGAGCGCCTGTAGACTATGCGGACCCTGTCGGCCCCAAGGCGGAGGGCCGTCCTTGCAGAATCCATGGAGACGTTGCCCGCCCCGAGAACACAGACGTCCTTGCCCCGAGCGATGGGAGTATCGTATTCCGGGAAGAGATAGGCCTTCATCAGGTTCGACCGGGTGAGATACTCGTTGGCCGAGTATATGCCGCAGAGGTTTTCTCCGGGGATGTTCATGAACATGGGCAGGCCTGCCCCGAGACCGAGAAAGACCGCATCAAAGCCGTCTTCAAGAAGCCCGTCCACCGTTTCGATTCGCCCGATGACCGAGTTCGGTTCCACCTTGACGCCGAGCTTCATGAGGTAATCGACTTCGGCCTGGACTATGGCCTTGGGCAGACGGAATTCCGGGATACCGTAGACAAGCACCCCTCCCGCCTTGTGGAGGGCTTCGAAGATAGTCACCTCGTGACCCTTGAGTATGAGATCCCCTGCCACGGTGAGCCCGGCAGGACCGGATCCGACAACGGCCACCCTCTTGCCCGTAGGGGCCGCCTTCTGGGGGAGGATCATCTTGCCCTTGGTTCGCTCCCAATCGGCGGCGAAACGCTCGAGCCTCCCGATTGCAACGGGTTCCGCCTTCTTGCCGAGAATACACGTCTTTTGGCACTGGTCCTCCTGTGGGCATACCCGCCCGCAGATGGCCGGCAGAGCATTGGTCTCCTTGATCTTCCTCGCTGCAGCGTCAAAATCCCCCTCTTCGATCAGGCGGATAAAACCGGGGATGTCGATTCCCACCGGGCAACCTTCGACGCACTTGGGCTTCTTGCACTGCAGGCACCTGGAGGCCTCTAGCTGGGCTGCTTCAGGGGAATAACCAAGGGGGACCTCGTCGAAGTTCCTCTTTCTCACCTCAGGCGGCTGTTCCGGCATCTTCTGCATGGGGATTTTCCGCTTCTTGGGTTTCTCTTCAGACATTTTCATCCTCCGAAATCTGGCGCCTTCTCACGCCCCCAGGACTCAGGGGGTCCTCTGTCCGGGAGAGACCTGCCCCATGAACCTCTCCATGGCTATCTTTTCCTCGGTCAGATAGGCACTTTGCCGTTTGGTCAGTTCATCGAAGTCAACAGCATGGCCGTCGAATTCAGGCCCGTCCACGCAGCAGAACTTGGTCACCCCTCCGACGGAAACCCGGCACGCCCCGCACATTCCTGTGGCATCTACCATGATCGGATTTAGGCTGACCATCGTCCTTATACCGTAGGTCTTGGTGAGCCTGCACAGGAACTTCATCATGGGGACCGGGCCGATGGCAACCACGAGGCTGGCGCTCTTGTCCTCGTCGAGGATCTCCTTGAGCACGTCGGTGACAAACCCGTGGTGGCCATAGCTGCCGTCATCGGTGCAGACCCGGAGGACGTGGCTGGCAGCGGTCATCTCTTTTTCCAGGATGAGGAGGTCTTTGGTGCGGGCCCCGATGATTGCGATCACGTGATTGCCCGCTCGTTTGTATGCTTTGGTAATGGGATGCATGACGGCCACCCCTGTGCCTCCGCCGACACAGATCACGGTGCCGAGCTTCTCTATGTGCGTCGGCCTGCCCAGGGGACCGATCACGTCGAGGATCGAATCACCTACCTCGAACGTCCTGAGAAGAGCCGTGGTCTTTCCCACGACCTGAAATATGAGGGTGATCGTTCCTCTTTCGGCGTCGGTGTCGGCCATGGTGAGGGGGATTCTTTCTCCGGTTTCGTTGGCCCGAACGACGACGAACTGGCCGGGTTCGGCCTTTGCCGCAATCTTGGGCGCTTCGACTATGAACTCACAGACCGTCTCTTCGGCCATCTCCCTTTTGGAAAGAATCTTGTACAAGGTCGTCCCTCCTATCTGCAAAATTTTTCACAAGCCCGGCCCAAAAAAAACACCGCTCCTTCCCTGCGAAGGCTCATCCGCTGCCGGGTCGTGGATCGGCTGTGAACCACGGGCTCTCCCCTTCCGTCTCTTCAGACCGACTCGGTCGGGCCTCCCTGGGATCCATCGATTACCGATTATCACAAATCCCCTCCCAATGCAACCGAAAGTCCGGGCCGGCCGTTCTCCCCTTCTCAAGGAATCTCTTTTCGAATCCCTGGATTTCTAAGGATGTTTCTCGATTCTGAAGTGAAACGCCTTTGTTCCTTCCCTCCTGAACTCACGGCGTGAGCCTCACCCGCCCCGGATTCTTTGATCGATCCGGTTCAT
>JAFDHF010000053.1 GCA_019308905.1 Deltaproteobacteria bacterium | reverse complement strand
TCCCTGGCAAAGGCGGTGCGCAGCTCCTCGATCTTCTTGTCACACGGCCAGCCGAACCAGGCGTTCTCGCAGCTGCCGCCGATGGCCATGTGTTCCACCGGGTTGAGGAAGTCCGGGCCGTTGAACCAGGTCTGGAAGATGTTCCACCCACCCTCTGATGCGGGTTTCTTCACCGCCCGCCGCGCCACAAGGGTCGACCAGTCCATGGCCTGCATGTCAACCTTGAACCCTGCCTTTCGGAGGTTCTGGGCCGTAACCAGGCACTGGTTGTTGATGATGATATCATCCGTGGCATGGAGAATCACCACCGGATCCCCCTTGTAACCGGCCTCTTTGAGTAGCTGCCTCGCCTTCTCGAAATCCTGTTTCATCAGCGCCTCGGACCCGACGTCAGAGGCATAGGGCGTGCCGCATGGATACATCGAGGGACAGGCGTTGAAAAGTTCCGGGTCATTTCCGGCAACGGCCCGCAGGCTGGTATCGAGGTTGGTGGCCCAGAGCACGGCCCGGCGCGCCTTGACGTTGTCAAAGGGCGGATTGAGCCAGTTCATTCTGAGCACGCACTGGAGGCCGAGCTTGTCGAAGACCTCCACCTCTACACCCTTGGCCTTCCGGAGCATGGGCAGGTAATCCAAAGCCGGAACCTGTAGAAAATCGACCTCACCGGCGACCAAGGCATTGGCCTGGGTGCTCGAATCAGGTATCCAGACGATCTCGACCCTGTCGACCCGGGGAACCTTTCCGCCCGCTGTATTGCTGGCAGGCTCCTTGCGGGGGACATAGTCCTCGTTCCTGACATAGACCGACTTGATTCCGGGTTGAAACTCCTCCTTGACGAACTTGAAGGGGCCGGACCCTATGACTTCCTTTATCTGCTCGTGGGGGTCGGTCAGGGCCTGCTCCTCTTTCATCATGAAGGGTACATTCGAAGTGAGCTTGGCGAGCGACTGGAGTACCATGCCGAAACGCTCCTTCAGCTCCAGTCTGAAGGTCTTGTCGTTGATGACCTCGAGTTTGTCGGTCGCCTCCATGAGCTTTTGGCCCATACCGTCCCGCGCCCCCCACCTTTTGATCGAAGCAACACAGTCCCTCGAGGTCACGGGGGTGCCGTCATGCCACTTCAACCCATCCCTGAGTGTGAAGGTGTAAGCCATACCGTCATCGCTCACCGTGTAGGTATCCACCATCTGGGGTTGCACGTTGTAGTTCTCATCCAGACCGAACAGGGTGTCGTAGACGAGAAAACCGTGGCTCCGTACTATGTAGGCCGTCGTCCAGATTGGATCGAGCTGCTTCAGGCTCGAATCGAGGTTGACCCGGAGCACGGACTCGGCCGCAGCCTGCTGCGGGACGATCCCGACGGTCAGAGCCACAACCAGGCATGCAGCGGCCATCAGTGACATGAGAAACCTCAGACCCGTTCTCTGCTTTCTTTTCATCCTATACCCTCCTCTTGAATCGTATTCCCCTCCTCCGCTTCGATGAAACCCGCCTTCAGAGGGGTACTTCGAAAGCAGTATAGAAAGGCGCCAACGGGTTGTCAAGAAAAAAGGGGAACCCCCTGTCTGCGCCCAGGAGTCTCCCTGTTTTGGGGGAATTTTCTGTTGCAAAACAGGATTTCCGGGGCGGTGGGACACTCCTCCCCTGCCCAGACCCCACGGCAGGCAGGGCCTGGGCCAACAGGATCTCACCCGAAGGGCCCTCAGAGACTCTCAGGGCCTTCTGCCAACGGGAGGACGATGTGGGAAGGCCTCTCCCTGTCATGGTAGATGCTGTTTCTCACCACCACACCGCCGCGAGAGGACCAGACCGGTTCCCCTGTGTTGGGATTCACATCGAAACGGGGGAAGTTGCTCGAGGAGATGTCGAGGCGGATGCGGTGCCCGCGCTTGAAGAGGTTGCTCGTTGGGTAGAGGACGAGGCGCAGGGGATAGACCTCCCCCGGCTCAAGGGGTTCTGCCCGGCTCCAGGAGTTGCGGAACCGGGCCCGCAGGATGGTATCGCTGATATTGAGGGCGTATCCCTCTGGATAGTCCTCGTTGGGGGGGTAGACATCGATTATCTTGGCCGTGAAGTCGGTATCCCGCCCGGAAGAGGAGATCCAGAGCCTGACCTCGATCTCCCCTGTTATCTCCACGTCTTCCCTCAAGGGTTCGCTCTGGAAGACGAGCACGTCCTGCCTGGAGCTGAGGGGGAGATACGGGGCACTGCAGCCGAAAAATAGGGGGCCCTCCCGCTGGTCGAATCCTCCCGCCGGTGTTATGGGAGTGGTCCGTGCAGAAACAGGCAGGATACGGGGATCCACCTCGGCCGGAGGCGGCAGGAGGTAGTCGAGGGAAGAGAAGTTCCCCCCGATGGTAGGCACCGGGTTCCCAGGATCAAAGAGATAGCTGGTACTGGAACACTCCGCCTCGGGTGCCTCATGCCGGAGGGTTCCGTCCATGTGTAGGTGCAGCCTCACGTATCGGGTCCTGGCCAGAGGCCACTCCCGTTCGTCCCTCCATCGCCCCCCATGGTCCAGCCGACCTTCACCGGTACGCCTGCCGGTTCCGCCGCCCATGACAAAGATGCGGACCGGAGGAGACTTATCGATTCCGTTGTCCATATCCCTGAGCCACCGGTCGAACCAGCGCAGGTGCAGCCCGTCGAGCGAGGGGAGGGCAGCCTCGGGACCGAAATCGACGTCTCCGGAGTAGGAGAGTTCCGTGGTATAGGTACCGTGCGTCCAGGGGCCCACGATGAGCTTGACGGTGGCTCGCCTCTTCTCGCGGGTAAGGGCACCGAAGGCCTCGAGGGTCGCCCTGGTGTAGGAATCGTACCAACCGCCGCACAGGTAGACCGGCACCTCCGCGTGTTCCTTTACGAACTCCTCGATGGCAAACCCCGGTTGTTTCCAGAATTCGTCGTACTCTTCATGGGAAACCAGGTCGAAAAGCCATTTCTCATAGGAAGGAACCAAGCTGAGAGGTGTCTGTCCCTTTCGAATCGGAAGGCGGGCCAACCATTCACGCACATCGCACCGGTTGAGTGCTCGGTCAACCCAGGGGTCCTTCTTAAGGTCCTTCTGCCTATTCAGGGCCGAATGCCAGAAAGCCCAGGCCAGCCAGCGCAGCTCCATGGCTCCGCCCTGCCTCACACTGCTGGTAAAGGCGTTCCACCCTCCCATATTCGGGAACATGCAGACGAGATGAGGCGGGTTCTGGGTTGCCAGAGCACTCTGGACCCATGCCATGTAAGAGTACCCGAAGGTACCGACCCTGCCGTTGCACCAGGGTTGCTCGGCAATCCACTCCACCGTGTCGTACCCATCCTCAGGCTCCTGGGCGAGGAAGTAGAAGGTTCCCCCCGACCCATGACAGCCCCGGCAATCCTGGACCACCACGCCGTAGCCCTGAGAGGCAAAAAAACGCGCCCTCTCCTGGTACTCGGGATCTCTCTTGCCATAGGGTGTACGCTTCAGCAGGGCAGGTACCCTCTCGCCCAGTATCTTCCCATCCCTTGCTGGATGGTAGATATCCGCTACAAGGCAAACCCGGTCGCGCATGGGTACGGCCACATTTTCCTCGACGATCACTTGGTACTCAGATTTCCCTGAACTCACACTCTCTCTCCTTTCCCTGTCCCCCTCCACAGAAAGACCGGGCCGACACGACGGCCCCTCGGTCCCCCGTACTCCATCAAGGAAGCAGAAGGCATCCCTCGCTCCATGTCGAAGATCAGCCCTCCTGGCGGTTGAGCAGTTCATCCACCCAATCCAGCCCCAACTCCACGAGTTTCCCCCGAAGGGGCCGTCCTGTCTCGGGATCGCAACCGATCACCTCGTAGAACAGCTCCACGGCTTTCTGGAAGTCCTCTTGGCTGAATATCGTCTTGCCCGCCTCAGGGCCGTCGGGCTTGGGGTCGAAAAATCTCTTGGGCAGTCTGTCATCCTTGATACTAAACCCCTCGCGACTGTTGAAGGCCCTGGCCATTATGGAACCCCTCTCGGCCGCCTTCATTAGTTCAAAGAGACTCGCATTCCACCCGGTGACGGCCCTGAGGCACTGGACCATATCATCGAGTGAGATCGTTCCGCGTGGGGCATAGCCAAACACACAGAGCCCCAAAGCGTCCATCATCTTCCACAGGGTGTCGAGAACCGCGTAGGTCCTCACCTTTTCGTTTGTGATCTCGGTCGGGTGCATGGGGCTGTATATCCCCAATGGTTTCACCGCCTGGAATGTGTAGGAGTTCTCATCGGCGAAATAGGGATCATGAGGGGCGTTCATATGATCCGCTCCATAGGTGCCGACGGCATACCCAAGACCCACACCGACCTTGACACGGGGATCATGCATGGGGATCTCCTGGGCCTTGACGGAAAGGGCAAAAGGCTCGCCCGCCACACCCCATCGCTCGGCCAGGCGGCCTACCCCTTCGGCCAGGAGGTCGCCCAATCCCTCCCGCCTGGCCGTCATCTCCAGCAGTCGGATCATCAGGTCTGCATCCCCAAAGCGCAGTTCGAGTCCCCCTGTGTCTTCCCTGGTGATGACTCCTCTCTCAAAGCACTCGCACGCAAAGGCGATGGTCACTCCCACGGAGATGGTATCCATACAGTACCGGCTGCAGATTTCATTGCCCTTGGCGATCGCCTTCAGATCCAGGATATTCAGGTTGGTACCGAGGGCGGCCATGGTCTCGTACTCAGGTCCGCCATAGCGGGAATCCACGCCGTACTTGGGATCATCCAGGGCAATCCCCCGTTTGCACCTGATGGGACAGCCATAACACCCTTTCCTCTTCTTGAGGAGGACCTCGTTGTAGGTATCTCCTGTCACAGGGGTCGGGTCTTCCAGCTTGCTCCGCCGGAAATTGTCGACCGGCAACCCCCCTCCTGTCGAAAGAATGCCGCAGAAGGCCGTGGTCCCATATTCGTAGAGGGAGCTCCCCAGGGGGTTGTCCTTGAAGGTTCTGGCATGGTAACGTGCCCTTTCGCGCAGGAACTCATCGTCAACAAAAGGGATTCTCTCCGTTCCCAGGGCAGCCACGGCCCGTACCTTCTTCGATCCCATCAGCGCTCCAAAACCGTTCCTGCCGTTGTAGTGGCCGAGGTTGTTGGTTATGTTGGCAAAACGGACCCTGTTCATACCGGCCAAACCCGTCTGGGCCACCCGGATCTTTCTGCTCCCCAGCTCGTTGCGAATGGCGTCTTCCACCTCCCGGGCACCCTCGCCGGCCAGGTGGGAGGCATCCCTGATCTCGCCCCTCCCCTCGGTCACCCACAGATAGACAGGGCTTTCCGCCTCCCCCCTGAAGACGATGGCGTCGAACCCGGCCATCTTGAGTTCGGGACCGAAAAAACCCGCTGCCTCGGACTCGCCGGCTGCACCTGTGAGGGGCGATTTTCCTATCGCCGAAAACCGGCAACTCGCAGGCAGGGGAGATCCGGTCATCACGCCCGTTGCGAGGATCAGGATGTTCTCGGGTGAGAAGGGGTCGATCCGTGGAGGGACTTCCTTCAGCAAGTAATGGTAGCCGATACCCCGGCCGCCGAGGTAGGTGCGGTAAAAGGTATCGTCCTTCTCCTCCACTTCCACCTTCCGATCGCTCAGGTTAACATGCAGAATCTTTCCGCGATATCCGTGACTCATGATTACCTCCCCTCCCTGTGGTCTCGCTTGTTCCCGGTTAAGGTCTTTTCCGAAACCGGACCTGTCGGATATGTGCGGCGCCATCCTCTTGGGACCGACCCTTTCTGGCAGCAGGGCTACCTCTGCTCCAGGAAGGCCCTCTCTATGGCATCCCCCATCTCCATGGTGGAATGTCTTCCCCCCATGTCCCTGGTCCTCACCTTCCCCTCGGACAGGACGCGTGCCACCGCCTTTTCGATACCCTCTGCGGCCTCTCTCTCCCCCAGGTGATCCAACATCATCCGGATCGACTCGATGGCGGCTACGGGGTTTATCACTTCTTTGCCCGCATACTTGGGGGCTGAGCCGTGGATGGGCTCAAACATGGAGGGATAGACCCTTTCGGGATTGAGATTTCCACCGGCGGCAAATCCCATCCCTCCCTGGAGCATGGCTCCCAGATCCGTGATGATGTCTCCGAAGAGATTCGACGCCACAATCACATCGAAATACTCCGGGTTCTTGACAAACCACATGGTCATAGCATCCACAAGGGCGGAATCGGTCTTGATGTCGGGATAGTCCCTGGAAACCTCCTGAAAGACCGAATCCCAGAAAACCATGGAGTAGTTGAGTGCATTGGACTTGGTACAGTTGGTCACCATACCCACCGGGGCTCTCCCACCGAGCTTCCTTCTCTTTCGAGCCAGTTCAAAGGCGTACCGCATGACCCTCTCACAGCCCTTCCTGGTGAAAACGCCGGTCTGCAGTGCAAGGCCGTCGGGCGAACCGGGCTTGAAGATGCCTCCAACATTCGAGTACTCCCCTTCGGTGTTCTCCCTGATGACCACCATATCGACCGACTCGGGTCTTGCACTCCTTACCGGAGTCTCAACTCCGGGGTAGAGTCTGATCGGCCGGAGATTCACGTACTGGTCAAATCCCTTCCGGATCTTGAGCAGGAGGGTGAGCGAGACATGATCGGGCACCTTGCTGGCATCTCCGATACACCCTAGAAAGATGGCATCGAAATGCCTCAGCGTGTCGAGGACATCCTCTGGCATCATCTCGCCGTGTTCCAGGTAGTAGTCGCACCCCCAGTCGAAATATTCGACCTTCACATCGAACCCGTGCTTGTCCGCCGCCGCTTTCAGCAGCTTCACAGACTCCCGGGCCACCTCCCTGCCGACCCCGTCGCCCGGAATGACCGCGATGTCATAGGATTTCATAACTCACCTCCGGAATTCGAATCGTGGTTCAATGTCTTGAACGAGTCGAACGATTCGAACAACTCGAACGCTCCTCTTCACAGCCCCATCTCCTTCTCTTCCATCACGATGCACTCCTCGAGGATCCTGAGGGCCTCATCGATATCCTCCTCCTGGATCGTCAGGGGAGGGGCGAACTCGAGGGCCTGTCCCATGATCTTGATGATCAATCCCTTTTCCTTGGCATGTCGGACCAGATTGCCCAATCGATCCAAAGGGAAAGGGGCCCGGGTCCTCTTGTCCGTCGTGAAATCGATGGCAGTCCAGAGGCCCGTTCCCCTCACCTCGCCCACGATCCTGTGAGTCTCGAGTGACCTCAATCCCTCCAGGAAGTATCTCCCCATTCTCGCAGAATTCTCGATCAGGTTCTCTTCTTTCATGATCTCTATGTTCTTCAGGGCAGCGGCACAGGCAACGGGGTGGTTGCTGTAGGTATGGACGTGCATGAAGCTCTCGATGGGCTCCATGACCTCGTCGGTACATCCGACACCACCCAGGGGCACGTACCCGCTCGAAAGCCCCTTGGCCATGGTCATGATGTCGGGTCGAATATCGAAGTGGTCGACCCCAAACCATCTTCCCGTCCGGCCGAATCCGCAGATAACCTCGTCGATAATCAGGAGGATCCCGTAGTTGCTGCAGATCTCCCGGATGATCCTCCAATATTCCTTCACAGGAGCGTAAGCACCGAACCCCTGCTGAATAGGTTCACCGATAAAGGCCGAAATCTGCTGAGGATCTTCAAATTCGATGATACGCGCCACGTCCCTGGCACAGGCAATATCACACTCGGGATAAGACAAATGGAGAGGACAGCGGTAACAGTAAGGCGACTCCACAAACACACTGGCCGCGGCAAAGGGTTCCATGATCTGCCTCATAGGGAGCGACGTCCCCAGAGCCCGCAATGCACCTCCGGTGGTCCCGTGGTAGGCCCCTCTCCGGGAGATGATCTTGGTCCGCTTCTTGTCTCCCATGTACTCGTGGTAGTGTTTGGCGAGTTTGAAGGCCGCCTCCACAGCCTCAGAGCCGTCACATACGAAGAGGAACCTGTTCAGCCCCTCCGGCGAAATCCCGGCAACGACGTCCGCCAACTCCATAGCGGGTATGTTGCTGTACTGGGAAGGACAGAAATAGGGAAGCTCACAGATCTGGTCGTAGACGGCCTGGGCGATTTCCTTGCGGCCATAGCCCACGTGGACGGGCCTGAACACACCGGAAACCAGGTCGAGGTAGCGCTTTCCGTCCTGATCGTAGACATGGACTCCCTCACCCCTTGTGATGATCGTGATCCCTCCCTCTATCTCCTGTTTGGAAGTCCTGTTCAAGATGAGCCGGGCGCTGCTGTTCATCTTTTCCATACTCGTCCTCCTTGGGTTTGAAGTGCTGGGTCAAGGGCGATCTCTCCGTAACAAACCCGAAATCCCAAAAGGACCGGAAGAAACCACCCAGCCGCACAGGAACGACAGAACACTATTTTATACCCGAGGACCCTTCCTGTGACAAGACGGGAAAAAAGGCGGGTTTCCTCACCTTCGGCGCAGACCATCGTATATGCTCGGCGAGACCGGGAAAGGTCCGAGGCGGCGAAGCACCAGAGTATTGCCATTGTTCCGGGTAAGTCATAAGATGGAGGGGTGGGCTGCAGGAGTCTCCATGGAATAGCCGGAGGAGGGAAGGAAGCATGGAAAAGATTCGAACACGCATGGGTGACGGATCATTCATAGAAATGACAGAAGGGGATCTCAAGAAAGACCTGGAGGAGGGGACCATGAACGCGGCCACAGCCGGTGAGATCGATCCCCTCACTCAGGATGAGCTCGATCACCTCTTCGATATCTTCGACACTCAGGCCAAGTTTACCAGTGTGGAGATGGGCCGGGAGGTCGTCCTCACCTATGATGCCGGTACTCTCAAGATCCGGCGAGTCGGAGTCGCCGGCGGTAGAATTCATGCCCTCCAGATCTATGAGAAGATCCTCGGTGCCGACACCATGGAACTCGACCATGTAGATTACAGTTTCAAACCCGTCAAGATCATCGTGGGGAATGAGCAGCCTGTTCTCGAGCAGGCCCTCATGGTGACCACCCCTCCGCTTTTCTACGGAGCCATGCCCAACCTGGGCTACTACACGCAACCGGACGGTCCTGCTCCCAACCCTGCCGAGCTCATGCCGCAGGGGAAGATCTCCGAGGCGAGGGAGGCCCACGAGCAGACAGTTGAACTCGCCGTGAAGGATATGGTCCATGTGGCCAGTGCCATGTACGAATCAGGAGCCGACGGCATCAACTTCGACACCACAGGAGCGGCCGGAGACCCGGATTTCCTTGCAACCTTGCGGGCCTGCGAGATCCTGAAGGGCAAGTATCCTGACATGTGCATCGAGGTTGGTATGGCGGGGGAGTTCATCCTGGGAATGCACGGCGAACTCTCGTACCAGGGTGTCCGATTGGCGGGCCTGTATCCCCACCAACAGGTCGAACTCGTCCAAAAGGCAGGGGCGACTATTTTCGGGCCTGTCGTCAACACCAACACGAGCAAGTCCTCTCCGTGGAACATCTCCAGGGCCGTGACCCTGGTGAAGGCCTGCGGGGAGGCCTCGAAGATCCCCATCCACGTGAACATGGGCATGGGAGTGGGAGCTGTCCCTGTGACGAACTTCCCCCCTACTGACATCGTCTCCAGGGCATCCAAGGCCATGGCTGAACTGGTTCGGCTGGACGGCTTGTAGGTGGGAGTGGGGGATCCTCCGGGTATGGCGGTGACCCACGCTATCGCCTCGGGCATGGGCGGGATGCGGACCGCCGGAGATCTGGTGGCACGCATGGAAATGTCCCGGGGAATGCGGATAGATGAGGCAAAGGCTTACGTAGCCGGGAAGTTGGGTGTTTCCACCCTGGAATTGGCAGATCCCGTCATCATGTCCGAGATCAGGGAGGAGCTGAACATCGGCCTCGTCATGCCCCTGCCGAGGCAGGCCGCAGGCATGGAGGCAAAGTTCCGCATCGCCGAACTTCTCGGGATAGAGATCAACTGCGTCAAGCGTTTCCGCGAAAAAGCGGGGATCATCTAGGGTCGACCCCTACGCGTTTCCGGACAACCGGCAACCGATCCTCTTCCTCTGGGGAGGGGTCTTCCTCGTCTCTTCCCCGGGGCCTGCGCCGCTGAGAGGGGGGCGCCTGTCCCTGAGCTCTCCTACCCGGTCTTCTTCCTGGAAACTCCGAATTCCTCTTCGGTCTCCTCCACGATGGAACGGAGGGTGGAAAGCACATGATCCGGCAGCGGCTCCGGCTTGTAAGTCTCCAAGATATGCCTCGCCTCTTCCTCGGCTCTCTCGGTCATGCTGGTTCTTCCTGATTTCTCCCAATCCTCCCGCGTTCTCCGATCGATCAACCGCGGCTGAGACTGGACCGCCCTCATGTGCTTGAGGGTGCTGTCATGGCTGAGGAAATCACCGAAGGATCCTACCTCTCGAATAACATCCACCGCCAGAGTCTCATCATCGACCGGGATACCCCTGACAGCGTGTTTTATCATCCGGGCAAACTCATTGTCCATAACCAACTGGGCGAAACTGAAGGTCATTCCCATCTCGAGCATCCCCAAACCGTAGATCAGATTGGCCCCTGCCAATGCTGGTAACAGGCCGGTAAGGGTCTTTTCATGGGCGGCCTGACCGTCGAGGATCTTGCTGTCAGCCTACCCGCCTGCAACCCAGCTCGGCAGTAAATAGTAACGGGCCATCTGGGCCACGGCCGCACTTATCATACCCAGCTCAGGAGATCCCACCGGCGCGGTGGCCATTCTCAGGTCGAGACAGGTGGTGGAGCTGCCGTAGATTACGGGTGCCCCCCTGCATGTCAACTGGTTGAGCACGGTCCCGGCAAGAACCTCTGCGTTATGGGTCACCAGAGTCCCGGCCAGAGTCACCGGCGAAGATCCCCCTGCCATGGCCATGGACAGGATGTTGATCACCATGCCCGCCCGGGCCGACTCGATTATGATCTCACAGGACTCCTTGACCAACTTCAGGGGGCTCACCGGACACGTGATAAAGGAGATGATAGGCCGCTCCCTCAGTCTCTCCTTGCCGCCGACAACGGCGGCTGCCATGTCGACGAGTTTCTTCAATTGTCTGCCGCCGCCCGGCCCAAGGAAACAGTGCTTGGAGGTGTTGGCGAGGAAGGCCTCTCCGTGGTGAACCTGAGCCACCTCCTGCGGCACGTCATGGGCGACCACGGCCCTTTCATAGACATCAATGTCGCTCAGGTAATCTACCATCAAGGCCGTTGCGGCCACGTCCGCCTTTGTGGAGGGTCTGACCTTGCCCGTGTAGGGGTCGACCATCTGGACCCCTTCACCGAAGTTGGTAAACCCCACCCGGTTGCTTTCGAGAACGATGTCATTATCGGGATTCCGTCCTGCCAGGTAGAGCTTGGCAGGAGCCGAGCGTATCGCGTCCTCAACAAGATGGGGAGGGATTTTCACGATTCTCTTTTCCGGATCGACCATCGCCCCCCCGCCGTCAAAGATCTCGAGGGCCTCCTGGTCTTCCACGAAGACCCCGGTCTTCTGGAGGACCTCCAGGGTGGCCAGATGGATCTCGTAGAGCTCGTCATCGGAAAAAACGTTAAGACTAAATCCCCCACTTTGCCTCTTGCCCGCATGCAGATTCCTTCTCAAGATAACGCACCTCCCTGCCTCTGGATAATTGCCCTCTTGACAGGCAAACCAACCCCTTCGAACCCCAGCAGGGGTCTCGGCCAAAAGCCAATGTAACCCCCACGCCTGGGATTGTCAACGGGCCTCCCCATGGTGGAAGTTTCCAGAGTCTTGGGGAACTTCAGGCGGATTCCTCCTGGCATTTCTCTGTCCAATTCGTATAATAGTGGGGTCTCCAATCGTTAGGCTTATCATGGAGCCCGGACAGGAGTCATACCAGGCAAGGAGGTGGTTCAGGATGGCCAAGATATTGACGCGCATGGGGGACGGGACTCTCATCGAAATGAGCGAGGCTGAACTGGAGAGGGACCTCGAAGAGGGGACCCTAGATGCGACCGAGAGGGCAGATGTCCCGCCCCTTGCCGAGGATGAACAGAAGCATCTCCTCGAGATCTTCTCAACTCCTGCCAAGTTCGCAAGTGTGGAGCTGGGCAACGAGGTGGTGCTCTCCTTTGACGGAGGGACCCTGAAGACCAGACGTCTGGGAGTAGCCACAGGCCGGATTCAGGCGATCCAGTTTTTTGAAAGGGCCCTCGGCGCCGATACCATGGAATTGGCTCACATCGATTACAGCTACAAGCAGATCAAGCCCATCGCCGGCGACGAACAGCCCGTGCTCGAACAGGCCCTGCTGGTCTCCACGGTCCCCCTTTTCTATGGGGCCATGCCCAACTTGGGCATTTACAGCAAGCCTGACGGGCCGGTTGCCAATCCGGCGGAACTGCTCCCCCAGGGAAAGATAGCGGAGGCCCGGGCTGCCCACGAGGAGGCGGTTGAACACGCGGTGAGGGACATGGTCTACGTGGGAAGCAAGATGTACGAATCAGGAGCAGACGGCATCAATTTCGACACGACAGGGGCCGCGGGAGACCCGGATTTCCTTGCCGCGCTGAGGGCCAGCAAGATCCTCAGGGAGAGGTATCCCGACATATGTATAGAACTGGGGATGGCAGGAGAGTTCATTCTCGGCATGCACGGCGAGATGACCTATGAGGGTGTTCGCCTGGCCGGCCTCTACCCCCACGACCAGGTGAAACTCGCCCAGGAAGCGGGGGTTACGATCTTCGGGCCTGTCGTGAACACCAACACGAGCCGCTCCTGTGCCTGGAACCTGGCGCGGGCCCTTACCTTTCTCAAGCCCTGCGTTTCGAACTCAAGGATCCCCGTCCACGTCAATGTGGGCATGGGGGTCGGATCGGTCCCGGTGGTGGATAACCCGCCGACCGATGCGGTCTCAAAAGCCTCCAAGGCTCTCGTCGAGATACTCCGCCTCGATGGTTTGTAGGTGGGTGTGGGCGATCCCCTCGGCATGGCCGTCACCCACGCCATTGCTGCGGGCATGGGCGGAATGCGGGCCGCCGGAGATCTGGTGGCGCGCATGGAGATGTCCCGCGGAATGAAAATCGGTGAGGCGAAGGCCTATGTGGCTGGTAAACTGGGCGTCTCCCCCCTCGAACTCTCAGACCCTGTGGTGATGAACGAATTGAGGGACGAGTTGCGCCTCGGAATGGTCCGGGACCTGCCCGGAATGGCCAAGGGGATCGAGTCCAAGTTCCGCATCGCCGAACTCCTCGGAATCGAGATAAACTGCCTCCGGAGATTTCGGGAGCGATCCGGCCTGATGGGTTGAGGGAGGTCCCTTCTTGGACTCCAGAGAGAGGGTAGGCCTGGCTATCAGGCACTGCGAGACCGACCGTATCCCCACGGGTGAGATCTTCATAGCCGATGAAACCGTTGCAGCATTCCTCGGAGTCCAAAGGGTCGACTTCGACGAGAGGGTGCAGTTCGTCGAACGACTTGGGATCGACGCGGTCTGTGTATCCCCGCAGTGGCGGGATCAGTCGTCTCATCTTCCCGGCCCTGGAGACACCCAGTGGAAAGACCTTGACCAATGGGCCAGGGAGACCGATCGGTTTGTCTTTGCCATGGTGGACGGCGTTTTCGGCTGGGGGGCAAGGCTCATGGGTTTTGAAGCCTTCCTCCAGGCATCTACCAAGGGCTCGGAAGAGCTCCTAGGTCTCATCCATGGTGTGGAGAGGCTCAACATCAACCTCGCAAAAGAGACAGCCGACAGAGGAGCCCACGGGATCGTCATAGCCGAGGACATCGCCTACAAGGGGGGAACCATCGTAAGCCCCGATACCTTGAGAGATCTGTTCTTCCCCTCCCTGAGCCGGCAGGTTGAGGGAATAAGGCATCTCAAGATCCCCGTCTTCTTTCATTCGGACGGGAACCTCAACCCTGTCATGGATGATCTTGTTGCAATCGGGTTTGATGGAATCCAGTGCCTCGAGCCGCAAGCAGGAATGGACCTGGCCCGTCTCAAGGCCGCCTATGGAAGGAGGGTATGTCTCTGGGGAAACCTGGATCCGCGGGAACTCTTCCTAAAAAGAACCCCAGGGGAGATCCAAGAGGCGGTCAGCCATATCATCGAGGCCGGGGCTCCTCATGGAGGGTTCATCTTCGGAACCTGCTCGGGCATCGTGGCCGGCATGAGGCCCGAAAACCTTGCCCTGGCCTACCGTGTGGTGGGTGAGTGGGGCTCCTCATCCAGAAGCTGAGATCCCCATCGCCTCCTGAAGAAAGTGGCCGAGTACTTTTCCAACTTCCACTGCGGTATCCTGCAGTCCGGGCAGATGCTGAAAGACCACTTGTTCCTGAGCCACCGGGCCGAACGGCTCCTCTTGGAATTTCGGACCACCATCCTCTTGTTGCAATGGGTGATGATCTCCCCGTAGTCCCCTCTCGGTTCAAAAGAACGGACCCCATGGAGAATACCCTTGCGGGACGGCCAGAGCTTGATCTTCTGAACCAGCCGGAACAGGGGAATCTGCTTCCGGTAGTAAACCGTCTTGGGTGTTTTTCCTGCCACGGCTCCATCCCCTCTCCGGCCCTTTAGATGGAACTGCCGTTTTTGGCGAGGAGTCCGGGAGTTACACCCGGCTACGCAGATTTAGAGTCTGCGCTGATCCTTCCGATCAACCCCCCATAAGAAACCGGAAAACTTCCGTACTAAAATATAGCACAGCCCGGCCACGATGCAAACAGCCGAGCAGAAGCATGGTTCCGTCCCCGTTGACAGCAAAACCTCCGGCCGGTAGTATGGGTAAGATCATATGGTAACCCTACTCCTTCCAATGTACGGGAAAGGGGGTTCTCGTCTTCAGTAGGAATGGAAAAGAGGGACTAGTGGATCTGGGTTTTTCAGTAAGGGAGGAAGCAATGGAGATTGGTGGTTACCTGGGGAGAATGCTGCGGATCGATCTATCGAGGGGGGAGGTTTGGGACGAGGAGTTGGAAGAGACCTTTATCGAGAAGTGGGTCGGTGGAGTGGGTTTTGGTGCGAGGTATCTTTACCAGGAGGTACCGGCAGGTGTTGAGTGGTCTGATCCGGCCAATCGGCTTGTATGGACGTCAGGGCCTCTTGCTGGAAGCGGTGTCTATGGGGCTGGGACTTTCAATGTATCGGCCAGGGGTCCTATGACGAATCTTGCTGGATGTTCCCAGGCAAACGGGTTTTTTGGGGCTTATCTGAAGTTTTCCGGCTATGACGGGATTGTTTTTCAGGGCAGGGCGCCTGAGCTGGTTTATCTATTGATCAAGGAGGGAAGGGCGGAGATTCGGGATGCCCGTCATCTCGCTGGCAAGGACGTCTGGGAGACAGAGGATGCCCTAAGGGAGGAGCTTGGTGCCAGGGAAAGGGGTGTGAGCATCTTCTGTATAGGCCCTGCTGGGGAGAATGGGGTTCGTTATGCTGCGATTGTCGGTGACAGGGGGCATCTTGCGGCCCATAACGGCCTGGGCGCTGTTATGGGATCCAAGAGGGTCAAGGCTGTTGTTGCCTATGGTGGGAGGAGGAATTTTGAGGTTAAGGATCCTGAAGGACTGAAGGCAAAGAACCTTGCACTGTTTGAACACGCCAAGGGGTTTGGTACCTTTTACCAGTGGGGTACTGGCGGTGGTTTTTCGGCGCTCTATGGGATAGGTGCTCTCCCTGTCAAGAACTACACGACCAACGTGTTTCTAGAGCATGAGAGGATGAACGGCCAGTATCTGCGGACCCACTTTAGGATTCGGTCAAAGCCGTGTTACATGTGCAGGATCGCTCATGTGAAGGAGGTTACCGTGACCGAGGGCCCGTATGAGGGGTTTGTTGGTGAGGAGCCCGAGTACGAACAGCTTGCCACATGGGGACCGTTGATTGGCAACACCGATCTTGGGGCGGTGGTCATGCTGACCAGGGAGGTCGACCGGCTGGGCATGGACTGCAACGAGTCGGGTTGGACGATTGCATGGGTCATGGAGTGTTACGAAAAGGGGTTGTTCTCCAGGAGTGATCTGGATGGGTTGGACATGAGCTGGGGCAACGTGGAGGCTGTCAGGGCGATGCTCAACAGGATTGCAAGGAGGCAGGGTATCGGGGATCTACTGGCGGAGGGCGTTATGAGGGCTTCCCAGAAGGTAGGGGGAGAGGCTGCCCACTGGGCGGTCTATGCTCGGAAGGGTTGCAGTCCAAGGACGCACGACCACCGGGGCAGGTGGACGGAGCTTTTTGACACCTGTGTGACCAATACGAGTACCCTTGAGTCGAGTTGGTCTGGGATTCACCCCCAGTTGGTGGATCTACCGGCGGTGACAGATCCCTTTTCCCACGAGGAGATGTCGACCATCAATGCTCGGTTCAATGGGGTTCGTCAGTTTGACGACTGCCTGGGAACCTGCCGCATTGCCTCTACGGATCCCAAGCTACAGCTTGAATGTCTTAATGCGGTTACAGGCTGGCACCTGACCCTTCAGGACGTTTATACCATAGGCCGGAGGGTCATAAATCAGCTCAGGATGTTCAACTTGCGCCATGGGATGAGAAAGGAGGATGAGTATCCATCGGAACGTTACGGATCGACCCCTGCGGATGGCCCTGCCAGGGGCAAGAACATCATGGAGAAATGGGACTGGATGCTCGATAACTACTACACCCTGATGGGATGGGATCCCGAGACAGGCAAGCCCCTCCCGCAAACCCTGAAGGATCTCGGACTGGAGGACTTGGTAGAGGATCTCTAGCGAGCATGGGGCGCGTAACTGTCGAGTTGTGGCTCTGGCTGGGCAGGCATCTGGGGGAGGATTTCGAACCCCTCTCTGACATGCGTTCGGTAAGAGACGAGGAAGTTCCGGATGGAACGACGGTCGGCCAGATGCTGGAGAATCTCGCCCAGAGGTATCAGGCCATTGCCGAGAGAGTGTTCGACCTCCAGTCGGGAAAGATCCGTCCTGAGGTAGTTGTGAATTATAACGACCGTGTCGCCAACCCTCACACGGTCCAGGGCATCGCCTTGAAAGAGGGCGACAAGATAACAATCCTGCCTCTTTACGTGGGAGGTAGCTCTCAGGCTGAGGGTCCGTCTTCGAGGACAAGACCGGCCGGATAGGGAAACCTACGGTGAAGATATCAGACGTAAAGACCTATGTGGTTGGTAATCCACCCCCCCATTATGGGGGGCGTTACTGGGTATTCTTGAAGCTTACCGCCGACGATGGTGTGGAAGGCTTTGGTGAGGCCTACTGTATACCCTTTCACCCGGATATCGTGGTAAGGATGATCGAAGATGTGGCCGAGCGATATGTCCTGGGCTGGGACCCCTTCAAGATCGAGAGGCTCTGGAGGATCATCTACTCCAGCGGATATAGCCAGCATCCTGATCTTACCCTTGTGGGTGTGCTGAGCGCCATCGAGATGGCCTGCTGGGATATCGTTGGCAAGGAGCTAAACAGGCCTATCTATGAACTGTTGGGGGGGCAGGTTCACGAGCGGCTGAGGTCTTACTCCTATATCTATCCCGAGGAATCGGACAGGGGGGACGTATATACCGATCCTGAACTGGCCGCAGAAAGGGCTGCTCAGTACGTCGAACAGGGATTCACCGCGGTGAAGTTCGATCCAGTCGGCCGTTACTCCGCCTTTGACCCGAGGCAGCTATCCCTGGAGGTCCTGGAAAATGCGGAGAGATACGTAAAGGCCGTCCGCGAAGCCGTAGGTGACAGATGCGACCTCCTTTTTGGAACTCACGGTCAGATGACCTCCTCCAGTGCCATACGTCTGGCAAAAAGGCTCGAAAGATTCGACCCCCTTTGGTTGGAGGAGCCAGTGCCGCCAGAGAACGTAGAGGAGATGGCAAAGGTGGCACGTTCGACCAGCATTCCAATTGCAACAGGCGAGCGTCTTGCAACAAAGTATGAGTTTGCCCGAGTGCTCGAAAGGCAGGCGGCTTCTATTCTGCAGATGGCCCTGGGCAGAGCGGGCGGAATACTGGAAGCCAAGAAGATAGCCGGAATGGCTGAAGCACACTATGCTCAAATTGCACCCCATCTGTACTGCGGGCCCATTGAAGGTGCCGCAAACATCCAAATCGATACCTGCAGCCCGAATTTTCTGATCCAGGAAGGAATAAAGACCTGGGACGGCTTTCACGCCGAGATCCTGAAGGAACCCATCAGATGGGAAGAGGGGTTTATCATACCCCCAACAAAGCCCGGCCTTGGTGTTGAACTGGACGAAGAGGTTGCAGCTAGGAACCCTTACACCGGTAGGAAGCTCCATCTCGAGCCGGCAGATAGGCCGGTTTATGATTTGGATTAAAGACTCAAAGCGCGCCGGGCAAGTTCCAGGACATCCTCTCCCGAGATTTCCCGGGCGTTATTCTCGAGCATGGGCTTGTTCTCTTCAGACATCATCACGGCGGCCAGTGTCTCTGGGTCGATCCCCTCGTCAGCCAAAGATCTGTCGATGCCGGCCTGTTCAACCAGGACTCTGAACGCCGGAGCAGCAGCTTCAGCTTTTCTGGGACCACCGAGTGCTTCTGCCACGGTGGCAAAGGCTTCAGGTGAGGCCTCTGCATTCCAGCCCAGGATCGCGTCCATACCTATGGCAACGGCTCTGCCGTGGGGTATGCCGGCGATCGTCGCCAGGGCGTGACCGATCGAGTGGGCCGCCGCTGTGCCCGTTGTACCAAAAGCGATACCCGCCAGGGTAGCAGCGATCAACATCCCCCCTCTGGCGTTCATGTCTTCAGGATTTTCAATGGCCCTCATGAGATGCTCTTTCCCAAGGCGAATGGCCTGGAGAGCAAAGGAATCGGTGAAGGGATTCCTCTGCTGGTTGGTGCAGGCCTCTATGGCATGAACAAGAGCATCGATTCCGGAGGTGGCTGTCACATGAGCGGGTAGGCTGGATGTTAAAGTAGGATCGAGCACCACCGACTCGGCCAGCAGCTCCCTGCCCCATGTCCAGACCTTACGTCCTTCGCTGGTGGTGAAGACGGCTGTACGCGTCACCTCGGATCCTGTTCCAGCAGTCGTGGGAACCATGACCCTCTTGACTAGAGGTTTCGGCAACGGGCGGGCACACAAGGCATAATCCTCTACTGGGAGATCACCCGCGGCTATGACGGTAGCGAGCTTTGCAGTGTCGAGGGCCGAACCTCCTCCCAGGCCGACGACAAAGGACTTTCCAAGCCGGCGAAGGATCGAAGCGGCCCTATCGACCGTCTCGGCTTTCGGCTCACCTTTCAGGTCGGCAAGGACGATTACATCGTAGCCCGACCGTCTCAGTATCGATTCTGCGCGAGCTACGATCCCTGCCCGGGCAACCCCCGCATCGCTTATCAACAGTACCGGACTCTTATCTCCTCTCAGCTCGGCAATGTCCTCACCCAACTGTTCCACTCTGCCGACCCCGAAGGAAACCCTGCCCACTCCTGGAAAGGAGAAGGAGTTTATCATGATCGCCTCTTTGCCGGAGGTGAAGACAAGGAGAGAAAGCCCCCGCAACTGACACCACCCCTCTTGAAACCATTCGATCCCGGCAAAAATGCCGGCCCTCCTTGGGCGGAAAAGGCTTTCTCTCTCGCAAAAGAGGGCCGCAAACCCCTAGGAGCTTGCGGCCCTTCGGGACATCATTCAAACCACCAACGTTCAGACATCCTCTGTCCGTCTAGTTCCAGGTTTCCTGCCAGATTCCTGTATTTGAGCCTGGTCGTTGCAGCCTCCACGACATCTGCGAACATCGGAATAACAACTCCTCCTTCATCACGAACAATCCGCTGCATTTCCACATACATGGCCCGGCGTTTCTTCTCATCGAGCTCTGAGCGAGCTGCCACGAGCAGTTGGTTGAAACGCTTATTCTTCCAGAAGGTGTCGTTCCAATTGGATTTCTCCCAGTAGGCGGTGGAGAACATCATGTCGGATGTGACCCGGCCAGCCCAGTAACACATGCACCAGGCTTTTTTCATCCAAACATTGCTCCAATACCCGTCGTTAGGCTCTCGAACCACCTTGATCTTGATTCCAGCCTTAGCGGCACTTTCCTTGTAGAGGAGCGCGGCGTCTATGGCTCCGGCAAATGCAGCATCGGCAGCATGCAGCTCGAAGGTATGATCCAGCTGCCCAGCCTTTTTCATCAGATACTTGGCCTTATCCGGGTCGTATCTTCTCTGGGGTAATTCAGATTCGGTAGCGTGAAACCGGTATGTCGGTCCGATGGGGTGGTCATTGCCCAGGCTTCCATAACCCCGGAGAATCGTTTTCAACATCTGCTCCCTGTTAACGGCCAGTTTCAAAGCGAGCCTCACCCTATTGTCGTTAAAGGGAGCAACGTCTGTCCGCGTGGGAATCGAATAGTGGAGCGGACTGGTAACCCTTACGATTTTGATGCCGGGACTCCTCTTGAGGAGATTAACCGTCCTGAGTTCGCATCGGTCCAAGACATCGATCTGACCTGTCTTCAGGGCATTTGTTCTGGCACTTGAGTCTGCGATTGAGATAGTTTCTACCTCGTCAAAATGAGCCCGCCCCTGTTTCCAGTAGTTCGGATTTCGTTTGGTCAAGGCCTTCACACCCGGCTCGTAGCTCTGGAGTATGTAGCCTCCGGTGCCTACCCCCTTTTCGAACTCGGCGCCTTTCGTACCCGCAGGGAAGATAGTCAAATGATAGTCACTCACGATATAGGGGAAGTCGGCGTTGCCACCCTGCAGGAAGAAGACTACCGTGTACTTGCCGTCCTCTTTGATCTCCTTGATCGAAGAGAGGATGCTCTTCGCACCCGATTTCGATTCCGGCCCTCGATGATAATTGATCGAATATATGACGTCCTCCGCGCTGAGGGTTTTCCCATTGTGGAATTCGACGCCCCTGCGAAGCTTGAAAGTCCATTTGCTCGCATCAGCCGAGGGTTCCCAGCTCTCTGCCAGTTCAGGAATAGCATTGCCCTTGTAGTCGATTTCGACCAAGCAATTGCGGATCTGGAAGTTGATAAAGACCGGCATGGTGCTGTTCAAGGTCGCCGGATCCAGCGAATTGGTCGTGGACCCGCCGGTGCATCCCACCCTCAAACGGCCTCCCCTCTTTGGAGTCTCGGCCTGCGCCGGGCTCGTCAAAATGGCAGGTGAGAGTGCAGCACCGAGCCCCAAGACTGACGCGCGAACCAGGAACTCGCGCCGGCTGATTTGCCCCTTCCTGAACATCTCCTCAAGTTGTTTCAGTTCAGACATGGTCCTTCCCTCCTTTCTGATTTCTAACTTCTAGGGTTCTCAACGGGCCCGGTCTCCTGCCCGTGGGAACAACGAGGATCGCACGTGCAAAGTCCGGGTTCGAAGATACATAAGAAAATACAGTACACTACTGTATTGGACTACCATCGTATCACCATACCCCGCCCTTTTGTCAACCCTCCGACTGGCCCTCAGCCTCCCCTCCAGGAATCTGGACCCTCAGCCCTTCTCCTCATACTCGCCAAAGACCGCCCTGAGAGCATCTGTTATCTCGCCAACAGTGGCATAGGCTCTCACGGCATCCAGCGTAGGAAAAACCAGATTGTCCCTGCCTTCTGCCGCCTCCTTTACCGCCAGGAGTACCTCCTGCAAGCGGCCCGGGTCTCTCTCCTTCTTTACCTTCTCGAGCTTTTCCCTCTGCGCTCTTTCCACTTCCGGACGGATCCGGGTGATTTCCTTTAGAGGGGCCTCCTTTACGGTGAATTCGTTGAGGCCAACTATGATCCTGTCTTTTGTCTCGATACTTCTCTGGTACCTGTACGCGCTCTCTGCTATCTCTCCCTGGATATAGCCGGATTCGATAGCCTGAACAGCGCCTCCCATGGCTTCTATTCTTTCGATGTATTCAGAAGCCCGGCCCTCGATTTCGTCGGTCAAGGCCTCAACAGCATAAGAACCGCCGAGGGGATCGATAAAGTCGGCGACCCCGCTTTCGTGTGCGATGATCTGCTGGGTTCGGAGGGCAGTCCGCACCGTCTCCTCTGTAGGGATGGCATAGGCCTCATCCTTGGAATTCGTCTGCAGGGACTGCGTCCCACCGAGAACAGCGGCCAGAGCCTGAATCGCTACACGGACCACATTGTTATCGGGTTGCTGACGAGTAAGGCTGCACCCAGCCCCCTGTGCATGGAGGCGGAACATCCATGAAGCGGGATTCTTGGCGCCAAACCTCTCTTTCATGATTCTTGCCCAGAGTCTTCGGCCGGCTCGAAACTTGGCTATCTCCTCCAGAAAATTGTTATGGGTATCGAGATGAAAAGACAGCCGGGGAGCAAAATCGTCTACATCGAGGCCCGCATCAATGCCCGTCTTCACATAGGCTATCCCGTTTGCCAGCGTAAAAGCCAGCTCTTGGACTGCATTCGATCCTGCCTCCCGAATGTGGTACCCACTGATGCTGATCGTATTCCACCGGGGGACATCATCCCTGCAAAAGGCGAAGATGTCGGCGATAATACGCATGGACGGCCGCGGTGGAAAAATATAGGTCCCTCGGGCGATGTATTCTTTCAGTATGTCGTTCTGGATTGTACCTCTCACCTCTTCGAACCTGACCCCCTGCTTTTCCGCAACGGCGAGGTACATAGCAAGAAGGATTACGGCCGTAGAATTGATGGTCATGTTGGTGCTTACCCGACCAAGAGGGATCCCGTCGAAAAGGGTCTCCATATCCGCCAGCGAATCGATGGCTACACCAACTCTTCCTACCTCACCGGCAGCCAGGGGATGATCGGAGTCGTATCCCATCTGAGTGGGTAGGTCGAAGGCCACGCTCAGGCCGGTCTGTCCCTGGCCGATGAGATACTTGTACCTCATGTTTGTTTCCTCCGCCGTGGCAAAGCCCGAGTACATCCTCATGGTCCAAAGCCGGCCCCGGTACATGGTCGGCCGAACTCCGCGGGTGAAGGGGTACTCACCCGGGAAGCCGAGGCGCTCCACGTAGGCCTCTTCAGATATGTCCAGGGGAGTGTAGAGCCTCTTAAGCTCGATGCCGGAAGTGGTCTCGAATTCTTCCCTTCTCTCAGCCACCCGCTTGATCGCCTCGGCAACAGTGGTCCCTTCCCATTTTCTGAGCTTGTCTTCCAGTTCTCCCTCGTCTCTCATGGGCTTCTCTCCTCATAGTTTCCCTTTCTCCGCCTGCGGGTCAATTCTGCCTGGGAAGGCTGGGTGGGTGTCTGAATATCATAGTATGACCATACCATAAAGAAGCAGTCTGTCAACCTCCCAAAGCCCTGGAGTTCCCTCGTCTCAGGACGCCCGTCTCCCGCGAGGGCACTGCCGGATAGAGAATCCGAGCAGACCGGAGGGCCATGTCTATCCTTTGACAATTACACAGGAACTTCACTGGATTCGCTGACAGGAAGTCTCGACCCGAGGGGGAGGAAGAGGTCCGCGCATTTACTTCCTTTGCACCTCTCTAACGGCATTCTCCCTTTCCCGGTCCGAAAGGTACTTTCGGAGGGCCCGCTGTACACGGAGGATATGGTTTTTCATATGCTTCTGTGCGCCCAGAGCGTCTCCTCTCTCGATGGCTTTGAAGATCTTGATATGATAGTTCATTGCACTCTCGGTCATTTCCGGAACAAGGGTCATGAACTCCGCCATGAACTGCTTTAGAAGATCTCTGATCGTCTGTATGGCCATCGTAAGGACGCGATTCTTCGAGGCTCTCGCGATCAGGAGGTGAAAGGCCAAGTTCTTTTCCGCATAGGAATCTATCCGACCCATGCTTAACTCCTCTTTCATCTCACGGAGGAGTACCTTCATATCCACTATGTCCCGGGGAGTCACGTTCTTTGCAGCCATGAATGCAATCACTGATTCAATGTGCTGGCGGGCCTCCAGGAGCTCAAAGGCCATTTCATTGTCCACCAGTAAAAGGGATGACAGCGATTCAGCCAAGAAGGAAGGATTGAAGGAACTCACGAAAGTACCCCTTCCGTGCTGCAACCTGACAAATCCCATCAGGGAAAGCTGCTTGAGTGCTTCCCTGAGAGCCGTCCGACTCACCCCGAACATAGCCGCCATCTCATCGTGAGGAGGCAGTTTCTGGCCGGGCTTGAATTCATTACTCGCTATCCGCTGCTGAATCTCTCTAACCAGGGAAGAGGTGAGCGTTCTTCTCTCTATCATTTTTATGGCCTTAATAGTAATAGTATGATAAGAAGATATATCTTCATTATCCCTGCCCTGTCAACTCTCCCCGCCTTCCGCGAAAGGGAAAGTCAGGGACGATCGCAATTACACGAGAGACGTCTACCAGCGTATGAAGTCAATGGGTCGGTTTGTGGAGCCTGACCTTTGGAGAACGCCCTTTTTGAGTCGGAACCGGCGCCACGAAACCGCCTCATAGGTCACCTGCGGATGCAAGGGAGGTGATCATCATGGTGGCAACACCGATTTGAAGGGGATCGTGGATCAGGCGGTCTCCGATTCGGGTCCGCGCTCCGGAAGTCAATCCGAGAGGAATTCCCGGAGCAGCCACGAAGGTCGCTGGCTTGATGTGCCTTACATCGATGATCCCTGCCGCCGGGCAGGCATCGACGACAAGGGTGTAGCGCTCAAGGGCCTGATCAAGATCATCCTCCACCCTGCCACCCACCTCCCCGGCCAACCCCTCTGCCCTTCCTGGTTCAGGATCGAAGATCCCAATCTCTCCGCCCATCTCACTGAGGATCTTCGCTGCTCCCGAGCCTACTCTGCCGGCACCCACCACCAGCACCGGGCTCCCCCGGATTTTACCGCCTGCCAATCCCTCCAGGGCAGCCCCATAGCCTCTCCCGGTTGCCTCACTGTTCTCCACAACCCGGCGGGTCGAGAGGTTGATAGCCACGAAAATGGCATCATCTGCCAAAAAGACCATCCCTGCTCCCCCTTCGACCGCCTCTGCAAGACCTGCCACATCCGGCCGGGCCGGTACAAAGACCTGGAAGCCCAGATGGCCGATGATCTCCTTTACCGCCTGGACGAATCCGGGTATCATGCCCTTGCCGGCGGTTACGGGAATGACGCCTACCTTCAAGCCAAACCCGGCATCGGGGATCCCTTCTTCATCGATCCCAGCGGCCCTGCATCCGATCTGTCTGAGGCTCCTGCCGGTCTTGGCCTTCAACTCTCGGTCATAGGCGTCCAGATTGCGACCCAGTCCAGCAAGGTCTTCGGCTCTCAGCCGCGTCACTCCGGCCCTCCTCCTGACGGGTCGGAAACCGCCATCCCCGGATCTTGGTACCCGGCAAGGTTGCAAGCTTCCATTATCGTATGGATCACCCGGCGCCGTCTTTGCCAGGCTTTTTGGAGGTCCCCGCCGGTCACAATCAGGGTAGCCACCCACGGGCGGTCCAAAGAGGAGAAATTCGTCAGGGCCAGATCGGCTCCGAAGAAATCGCTCTCCATGTGCAAGGGACCTGCTGTGGTCATGATATGCTCACCTGAAACCTCCAGGCGGCCCTCCCACACCCTAACGTGCTCGTAGATCACACCCCGCGGCGCTGCAGTAAGGGAAAATTCCGGCAACCGCGAGCAGAGAAAGACCTCCTGCAGAAACGCCAGCATGTTGGCGCCTGTTGACTGTTCCACCACAGCAGGGGTCTGGCTCGGAAGCCGGGCATCTATCTCGAGGAGCTTGAGACGCCCCTCGTGGAGAACCACCTCCACGTCCATGATTCCGTTGAGCCGGAGAGCCCTGGCAAGAACACCGGCCGTCTTCCTGAATTCCTCATCCAGCGCAGCCGGAAGATCAACAGGGGCAAGAACCCGCTTGCAGTCGTAGGTGGAGTCCATCTCGAGGGCCGTAACCTGAAGAGCAACACACCGCCCCTCAAGCCCGATCACCTCCAGAGAATAGGAGGGGCCTTCCAGATACTCCTGTATCACCCATCGGTCCAGTTCGGATCTGTGGTTCTTGAGAAACAGGCTCAGGCTTTCCTCGTCGGAGATCCTGACAACGCCCCTGCTCCCGCTCGATTCGGCGGGTTTGGCCACAACGGGCAACCCGCAATCCGGCCATCGCCCGGGCATGGGAAGACCGAGACGGGAAAAGAGGCGATCGCTTCTTATCTTCGAAGATGTTACGCCGTAGGCATCCAAGTCGAGGGCCAGGGGAATCCCGCTTCTACCGGCCGTTTCGGCAAGGGACTGAAGAACCTCTGTCTCTTCCACGGCCGGAACGACTAGATCCACTTCGCCGAGGATCACAGGGAGTCTCTCCCTCTGCTCGACCACGTCCGTCTGAGAGAAGAAATCGCAGAGTCCACGAGCCGGAGGTGATGGATCTTTGTCGACGAGCATCACCTCCCATCCAGCACGGCGAGCCAGGTAACACGCCTCCACTCCCTGGAGTTTTCCGCCGATCACAGCGACTCTCACGGTATTTTCCCCGTCTCGAGCTGCCGGCTCTCCTTCCTGGCCCGTTCACGTGCGATCCACAGGCCGTACTCTCCCGCCCTGGCCGTCTTCAGCCCCATCCTCTCCAGGACCGCTCTTACTCCCCCAACAGTCCGGTATCCCTCTTCCACGTCGAGAACGCTCTGGGAGACACCGACAAGGCCCGTACGGGGGGGAATAAGGGAGGTCACCACATTGGCTCCTGCAAGAAGGCGGTCCTGCAAGCCCTTTATCCCCCCCACATCGAGAGACGCGGGGATAAGTCTGTCAGGAAAGAGAAGCCGCATCAAGGCGATGGTCACCAGCTCGCGGCGGCTGGTGGGGGGAGAGGTCCTTCCCATGGGGGTTCCCCTTTGCGGCACGAAGGTCATCACTCGAAGCTGATGAGCCCCGAGGCTCCTCATGGCTTCCAGTGAGGCAAGGATATCCGCGGAGGAGTCTCCTACCCCTGTCAGAATCCCCTCCTCAATTAGCATACCCAGCCGCCGGGCCTCAATCTTGGCAGCCAGACGCCTGTGAAAGTCCTGGTCCGGCCTGAGTTCCCTGAACAGCTCCGGATTATGGGTCTCCTGGTAACATGCGTACCAGTCGGCGCCGGCCTCGGAGAGCTCCTGGAGCCTCTCTCTGGAAACCACCCCTGGGGAGATCATCACCGGGAGGCCGGTCTCGACCTTGGTTCTCTCGACCAGATCGAGGAGCTCATCCGCCCCTGCACCGGCCTGATCGAAAAATGGATCCTCTCCCATGGTGAGATCGATAAGGTGAACCCCCGACTCGGCCTGCCTGAGGGCGATCTCGAGAATCTCCTCCGCACTTTTCCGATATCTTCTGGCCAGGAGATTCGATCTCCGATACAGGCAGAAGGTACAGTCATTTCGGCACCATGTGGAGAAGTAGACGAAACCGTAAAGGAATACGGAATCTTCGAAACAGCGGCTGCGAATCTCCCTGGCTGTCTGAAAGAGACGGTCGAGGCCTGCATCATCCTCCAGGTCGAGGAAAAACCCGATCTCCTCCCTGTTCAGGGCCTCCCCCCTTTTGGCTCTGAAAAGGACCTCTTCGAGATCGAATCCAGAAGAGGGAGTCCCCGACCTCTCCCCGCGACCAATCTTCAATGCCGGCTTCATCCTTTCCCGAGGAGTTGTTTGGCCTTCCTCACACCGTCGGCTGCGTCTTCTGCAAAGGCATCCGCCCCGATCCGATCTGCCCAGCGCTGCGTCACAGGAGCCCCTCCGACCATGGTCTTGTATTTGTCTCTCAAGCCGGCCTTTTTCAGCTCTCCTATCAGCCGTTTCTGTACGTCCATGGTTGTGGTCAGCAGGGCACTCGATCCGATGATGTCGGCCCCCACCTTCTCGGCTTCTTCGATAAAACGATCAATGGGAACATCCCGTCCCAGATCGTACACGTTGAACCCGTTGGCCTTGAAAAGGGAGACCACTATCGTCTTCCCGATATCGTGAATGTCTCCCTCAACGGTTCCAATAACCACTTTCCCCTGTTCCTTGTCCACATCGGTGGTGAGGGCCGCATTGATGATCTCCGTCACCCTCTGCATGGCTTCGGCCGACTGAATGAGTTCCGGGAGAAAGAGTTTCCCCATTCCGAAAAGATCTCCCACCTTGTTGATCCCTGGGATGAATCCCTTGTTCATGAGTTCCATGGGATCGATTCCCTCTCCCAGCCCCTGTTCGGCGAGCTCTTTGGCCCGGTCTGCATCACTCTCCACAATAGCCTTCTGGGCTCCCTCGAAGATCTCCTCCTTTGTCATTCGAAGTATCCTCCTTTCATCGCTTTCCTCGGGCTTCAGCCCCTCAAACCCGTACTGCTTCCGGCTGCCGACCTAATCCTATCCCTTCCCTCTACATGTTCAGACGCACCCCGTCCAGATACTCCAGGCTCCGGCTGACCCGCTGGATGTTCCGGAATCCCTTCCTCACCATGGCGAGCCTCTCCAGGCCGAAACCGACTCCCACCCATGGATCGAATATCCCCCAAGCACCATCGAGGCGGTGAGGTCCCATGGCCGCCGAACCCAACTCCACCTCTGCCACCACATCGAGCGTCTCTCCGTAGACCTCCGACTCTTTGGTGACCAGTTGGTACCTATCGATTCCTGCCGCCTTCATCACCAGGCCGATCAGTTCTTCCAACCGTTGACGCCTCGCTGCTTCAGGGAGCCCCAATTCCACGAGATTGAGCATGGTGAACTCACTGGTGTGTTGCCCGCCCCGGGATTCCTTGCGGAAGCAGGGGCCCACTTCAAAAATCCGGATAGGCTTTCTCCACAAACGAATCAGACGTCTCAAGAGAGCATAAAGGTTAGGTGCCAGCATGGGCCTCAGGCATCGGTTCTCTCCAACCCAGAAAACCTGCCAGCTCAGAGGGTGATCAGCGGTGATAGACATCTTGGCCAGCATCTGGCGGGTGAGCAGGACCGGGGTGAGTACCTGGACGAATCCGGCACCCGTCAGAGCCTCAACCAGTCCGTCTTCGAGTTCGCAGACAAATGGTCTGAAGCAGGAGCGTTGGAGGGTCAAGAGCCTCTCTCGTCCCTTGCGAGCAGCCATTCTCTCGATACTGCGGAACGCCTCGTCCCGTGCACGGGTGTCCTTGAACCCTTGTTTCATCAACTCCGGCAGAACGCCCATCTCCTTGAGGCGCTGTTTCTGGACAGTGGAAAACGGCACTGCCACCGGCACACCCCCTAGCACTTTCGGCACCGGCCTGGATCGACCCAACCCCGCAACCAAACCCTAAGAGGAGAGGCCGACCTTCCTCTTGAACCTGTTGACACAGTTGATCTCTATGCCCAACAAGTCGGCTATGCGAAACTTGGCGTCGATCCCCTTGGCCACCTCGGGAGTCTCGTTGACACGGCCGAGATCCAGATCCTCCCTGATTTCACTCATCACAACCGGATCCGAAATATCGGCCACCGAGATTCCGAGTCTGTCTGCCACATATTTCTTGGCCTCGTCAATTCTCATCCCCCGGGACATCTCCATGCGTGCCACCAGATCTCCGGCGGTACGCATGCCACCCATCCCTGAGGCGATTGCATGGGCCACATGCATGCCGTACGGGTCTCCAACCCCCACCTACAAACCGTCCAGCCTGGCTATCTCCACAGTGGCCTTTGAGGCCCTCGAAACGGCATCCACCGGCGGAGTAAGGGTCAGGGGTACGCCCCCCACGCCCATGCCCAGATCCGCATGGATGGGAATCCCCGAGCCCTCGGAGCAGGCCTTCGTGAAGGTGACCGCCCGGGCCAGATTCCAGGGGAGAGACTTGTGGGTCACGATATTGATGGCGGGCCCGAAGATGGTAACCCCCGCCTTTTCTGCCAGTCTTCGCTGGTCATGGGGATACAGACCAGCCAGCCGGAGGCCGCCGTATGAAACCTCTCCGTGCATCCCCAAGACGAATTCCGAGGCCATCCCCATCTCAATACACATCCGGGGATACTTCTTCCTCAGGATCTCAACCGCCCTTAATGCAGCGAGGAACTCAGCATCCCCTGCAGCACCGGTGGTATCAAAATTGATCCCGTCTGCACCGGCTTCGTACATCTCGCTCGCCACATAGACCATATCTTTGACCGCGTGCTCCACGGCCTCCTCGTAGGAGGCCCTGGCCTCCGATATCTTCCCCATGGGTAACAGATCCGCCGGATTCGGGCAGGGGCCGTCCGGCTGGCTGTACAACCCGAGGTTAGGCATGGCGCCGTAGAACACCGGGGCTATGGTCAACAGCAGGACCTGCTCCATGATGGGCTTTTCGAATACGACGATCGGCTTGACCGGTTTGAAACTGTAGTCGATGTGAGCGAGCTCCAGGGTATCGGCGCCGAGAGCCCTCTCAAAGATCTGCAGAGACTGGATCTTGCTGACCGATATGTGGGCCCGCTTGATCTTTGTACTGCCGCTGTCGTAGCTGAGGACTACCTCCCTTCCCCTCTCCACCCCCATGCTCTTGTCCGGGCATTCAAAAATCTCAAACAGGTGCTGTAGCTCTTCCCTCTCCAGTGGCGGTACTCCCGCCCGTTCTGCCGCGTCTTCGGTCCCTTCCTCCAGATCCTTTCTCACCTCGGCCTCGGACAGCTCAACGGCGTAGCCGTCACCGAGCCTCGTCTGTATCTTTCCCACCCGAGCACCTCCTTTCGGTTTCATCTTCGATTCCACGCCCCACGCACGAGAAGAAAGAAGGGGTCAAGTCTCGATTTGAGTCTTTTCACGAGAAAGACTCGTCCCCACGATCTCCAATCACCCCCATACTCTCTACCAGCCTCTGCTCAGCAAGTCAACCCTTCCTCATCGAGAGCAGCGATTCCGTAACTTTTGCCGGCGCGGATAGTTAAGCCCCCGAAAAGGGCTAAGTTATGTTCGACTAGGCGAGATTCGGATTGGGGAGTAGGTTGGATTTAGTGGCTGA
>JAFDHF010000052.1 GCA_019308905.1 Deltaproteobacteria bacterium | reverse complement strand
GTCCTGTATTCTTCCCTCATGGCGGTGTTCTCCTCCTTCTGCTAAGATTTTTCCCAAAACCTCAGAAGGATACACCGCCTGATTCCCTTTTTACACACTTTTTGATATTACCTCCTCCGAAATTGGTCCTAAAGGTCAATCTCGACAGCTGATTCCATAGGCACTACACGTATTTTACCCTTGCTTCCAACGGGTTGATATATCGACATTTTTCGACTATCGTGTTACTAGCGCTGTCGAACTCGGGCTTCTGGAATCAAGAAAACATTCGAGTCCTCAAGCTTCCCCGTTTCACCTCCTTTCTATAAGACCGCCAAGCTGACTGCAAACCCGTGATCGGTTTGGACGCAACTCTTTCTTGCAAAGACCACTCGCTTCTTTCTCCCCTACTTCCTCACACCTGGGCCTGTACCGAATATGCTGGCCACGGCAGCGACAATATCCCAATCTCCACTCCCTTCGTCCGCCTCACGAGGCCTCGCATGCTTGGCGTCCTTGTTTTCCTGGGAGAGATGATTCCAAAACTCCCGGGGAATCTGATCCCACAGGTACTGGATATGTATCTTGATAAACTCGAGAGCGCGATCCATCTCCCCGGAGGCGATGCTGTCCAAAAGGGGCTGATGCATCTCGGCAATCTCATTCAGATTATCCCGACGCAAGCGGTCCGCGGCCGCGCTTGCAAGCCTTGCCTTTCCATGGATGATCGACCATATCTGGAGGAGTATCTTCGAACCCGACCCGCGGCAGATATACTGGTGGAAGAGCATGTCTTGCTCCACCAGAACCGAAACGTCTCCTTCACCTGCGGCCCTCCTCATTGCTTCCACGTAACCCTGAAGGGTTGTGATGTCCTCTTCCGTTACTCTACGGAGGAAGCGCTTAACGGCGATGCCTTCCACCAGGGCTCGGAGAACATAGATTTCTTCGACCTCTTCCCTTGTTATCTGAGAGACGAACGTCCCCTTGTGCGGAATTCTCTTGACCAAGCCTTCCTGCTCGAGACACTTCAGAGCCTCGCGAACCGGCCCCTGGCTGGTATTGAAACTCCGACTCAGTTCGAGCTCCCGGATGCGTTCGCCCTGGCTCAATCTTCCGCTTAGTATGAGACTCGCGAGATACGGGTTGGAAGAACATCATCAGGCGCCTTCTTTCATTAAGATTATCACCGGAAATTCGGTTATTGTCGATTATCAATAATCTATTCTCGATTCTTAGTTAAGGGTATTTTTGCCCGAGTTCCTTGACCTTTGGCGAACGCCTTTGTCTCCGTATGGGATTACCGAAGCGGTGGGACGCCCATCAAAGGTGAGCAGGCCCACTCTGTGATGAAGGAGGATTTGGCGGGAGGGAGGTTTCCCTTTGGGAGGTTTGGGGAGAATGCGGCCTGGTGGGCGATCATGGCAAGGTCGAACACTTGACAGGGCGTGGAGGGCGTGTTAAGAATTCCGCGAACGCGGACGAGCGGTTTACCATGGTTTATCTCCGAAGAACCCGGAGAAAGGAGCGACTATGGAGATTGGAGGCTATCGGTTCCCCGATGATCTTTACTACCACAAGGAGCACTACTGGGCTCGAGTCGAAGGCACCCAGGTCGTCATGGGGGCCACTGATTTTGCTCAGAAGCTCGCAGGGGAGATCGCATACGTGGAATTGCCGGAACAGGGGCGCCGTTTGGAACAGGGCAAACCCTGTGGTTCCATGGAAACTGGAAAATGGGTGGGCCGCATCTATGCGGTGGTGTCAGGGACCGTGACGGAAGTCAACGAGGAGTTGGAGGAGACTCCCGAGTTGATCAACAAGAGCCCCTACGAAGAGGGATGGATCTGCAGGATAGAGCCATCCAACCTCGATGAAGAACTGAAGAATCTCATGGAGATCAAAGCCCTTCCTGATTTTATCCGTTCTGAAATTGAAAGAGTTGAGAAGATCAAATCCTCCAAGTGATGATCGACAGAGGTCTTGCCGAGTCCTACCCATGCCCCCACGAGTGGGTCGAGCCCGGCCTCCGAGGGTGCACCTCTGAAACGCAAACCAGGCCTCGCGCCATGGATCTTGAAAGGGCATGAGAGGGTATGCTAAGTTTTACCGGTTAGCGAGGAAGGGAGAAGGTCGTTCGTGATCAGAGTCGAGGAGCTCGTTTACAATTTCAAGGATGAGATTTCGAGAGAACCGGGTGGCGAGCACATCAAACGTTGCTACTCCTGTGGAACGTGTACGGCCGGTTGCCCGGTCCGGGAAGTGACCGATCGTTACAATCCCAGGAGGATCATCAGGATGGCCCTTCTCGGCATGCGAGGAGAGGTCCTTTCGAGTGATTTTATCTGGCTATGCTCGGCCTGCTACACCTGTTATGAACGCTGTCCCCAGGACGTCCGGATCCCCGAGTTGATGACGGCTCTCAAGAACATCGCTGCCCGGGAGGGCCACATACCCCCGCCACTGCTTGCCCAGGTTGACCTGCTGGAAGAGCACGGGCGTCTCTATGAGATCGGGGAGTTCGAGAACCAGAAGAGAAGAGGCCTCGGCCTCCCTGAGATCGAAGAAAACCCGCAGCCGATCGGGCGGATACTCGGTTCGGTTGGAACCGAGAGACCCCCTGCGCCCAGCGATTGACCTTATCTTTTCCAGGCTCTTTGCGGGCTCTTTCTCACTCGATCAGGGTTCTCCATGGGATATGCCCTCTTCCTAGGATGCACTGTTCCCGTCAGGTCGATGAATTACGAACTCTCGGCCAGGAGGGTGGCGGAGCGGCTCGGAGTCGAGTTTCTGGACATCAGTGAGTTCTCCTGCTGCGGCTATCCTGTGAAGACCCTGGATCAAGAGGCCGCTCTTGTCCTTGCTGCCAGGAACCTGTCCCTGGCCGAGGAGAGGAATCTGGATATCTGCACTCTCTGTAATGCATGCACCGCCACCCTTGTTGAAGCCAGCAAACGGTTGAGAGAAGACGCCGGCCTTCGGCACCGGGTCAACGGGATCCTCGAAAGGGCCGGCGGGAAATCCTATCATGGTACGGTGGAGGTGAGACACTACGCCAGGGTGCTCCTCCAGGAGGCCGGACTCGAAGGGATCAGAGAGAGGGTTGAAAGGGAACTCTCGACCCTGCGCCTTGCCGCCCATTACGGCTGTCACTATTTGAAACCCTCCTCCATCTACGACCATGTAGAGGATCCTGAAAATCCCCACACTCTCGATGATCTGATCGAGGTCACAGGGGCAGAGTCCCTCGCCTTTGAAGGGAAAAACCGCTGTTGTGGTGGAGGCGTGTTGGCAATTGATGAGACGGTCGCCCTGTCCATGGCCAGAGAGAAGCTCGATCGAGTCAGGGCCGTTCATGGTGACGCCGTAGTTATCTTCTGCCCCTTCTGCGGCATAATGTACGAGGCTAGCCAGAGAAAGATAGAGAAAATCTTCGACACCCGTTACGGCATACCCGTCCTATACCTCCCCCAACTTCTCGGCCTGGCCATCGGCGTCCCCCTCGAAGAACTCGGATTCGGGCAGAACAGAGTCAAGGTGCGGGGTCTTCTTGACAAGGCGCTTTCTCGCGAGGAAACCAAGAATGCAGGATCATAGGTCTGCAGAAGGGCCGCTCTGTCGTCCTGCAAATCCACGGTCCACGGGAGCCGTCATGATTGTTGGTGGAGGGATCGGTGGAATCCAGGCCTCCCTTGACCTGGCAGAGTCAGGATTCAAGGTCTACCTTGTCGAACAAGGCCTCACGATCGGGGGAAAGATGGCCCAGCTCGACAAGACCTTTCCCACCAACGACTGTTCCATGTGTATCCTCTCCCCCAAGCTGGTCGATGCCGGCCGCCACAGGAATATCACGATTCTCCCCCTGACCACGGTGGAACACGTGGAGGGAAAGGCCGGAAACTTCCGGGTTACCCTCCGAAAGAGCCCGAGATACGTCGATATCGAGAAATGTACCAGCTGCGGGGACTGTACAGATGCCTGCCCGGTCAACCTGCCAAACGAGTACGAGGCAGGACTCGTGACCCGCAAGGCCATCTACCAGCCCTTCGCCCAATCGATGCCCAGTGCTTACGGCATCGACAAACGGGGGGTGCCGCCCTGCAGAGCTCTCTGCCCGATCCACGTGAATGCCCAGGGCTATATCGCCCTGATCTCCCAGGGAAAATACAAGGAGGCCCTCGCCCTTGTCCGGGAGAAGAACCCATTCCCCGGTATCACCGGGCGGATCTGTACGCGGCCTTGCGAGAGCGGATGCCTCCGTGGGGACGGGGACCAGCCTGTAGCCATCAACGGGTTGAAACGATTCGTGGCAGATCACGAGGGTGCGGGAAGGCCGGATCTCACCCGGTCTTGCCGCAGAAGCGAAAGGATAGCAATAGTCGGATCCGGTCCTGCCGGACTTCTGGCTGCGTATGATCTCGGCAGAATGGGATACCCGGTCACCATCTTCGAGGCTCTCCCAGTGGCCGGGGGGATGCTGGCAGTGGGAATTCCGGAGTATCGACTCCCCCGGTACATCCTCGAGGCGGAAATAGAGATAGTCAAAAGTCTGGGAGTCGAATTTCGCCTGAACTCGCGGGTCGGGAGAGATATCACCCTGGCAGACCTCAGGGAGCAGTACCGGGCCGTTTTTCTGGCGGTGGGGGCCCATACCGGCAGCAGGCTCGGCATACTGGGTGAAGACCTTGACGGCGTCATCCGTGCCACCGATTACCTGAGAGGGTTCAACCTGGGGTGCCCCCCCCGAATAGGAGCTCAGGTCGTGGTCGTCGGCGGGGGTAACACCGCCATAGATTCGGCCAGGACTGCCCTGCGCCAGGGTGCGTCGCGGGTCACCATCGTCTACCGCCGTTCGCACCGGGAGATGACTGCCCAGATTGAAGAAGTGGAGGCCACCCGTGTCGAGGGTATCAACATCCGTTTCCTGGTGGTCCCTGTCAGGATTCTAGGCAGCCACGGCCGGGTGACAGCCGTAGAGTGCCTGAAAACAGAACTGGGGGAGCCGGATAATACAGGAAGGAGGCGGCCCGTCGCCGTGAGAGGGTCTGAGTTTTTTCTGGAAGCCGACACACTGATTCTCGCTGTGGGTCAGTCACCAGATCTCTCCTTTGTCCGAAAGGAAGACGGCTTGAGGATCAGCCGGATGGGGACCATCGAAGCCGACCCTCTCACCCTGGAGACCTCCATCCCCGGCGTGTTCGCCGGTGGGGATGCGGTGACCGGCCCGAAGACATACATCGACGCCTTGGCCGCCGGCCGCAAAGCGGCCGTATCGGTCGACCGGCTTGTTCGAGGCCAGAGCCTGAGAGAGGACCGTGAGGCCGAAGGGGCGCAGCAGACCCGTCTCCACCTTGAAACCCAGATCCCCCGCGGCCGGCCCAGGGCTCACGGGAAAACCCTTGCTCCGAGGGAGAGAACCGGAGACTTCAGGGAAGTCAATCTGGGTCTCGGCGAGGAAGAGGCCCTCCAGGAGACCGGACGATGTCTCCAGTGTGCGGGTTGCTCTGAATGCCTGGAATGCGTCAAGGTCTGTAAGGCCGAAGCCATATTCCACGACATGAAGGAAGAGATACTCCGTGTGCAAGTCGGCTCTGTCGTTGTCATGCCCGGGTTTGAAGGATTCGATCCCACGTCGAAGACCGAGTACGGGTACGGGCGTTTCCCCAATGTGGTGACCGGCATTGAGTTCGAGCGACTCCTCTCGGCATCCGGCCCCTTCCAGGGCCATCTGATCAGACCTTCCGACGGGAGACCACCCCAGAGGATAGCCTGGATCCAATGTGTGGGGTCGAGGGACCCTCACATGGGTCTGGCCTATTGCTCTTCTGTCTGCTGCATGTACGCTACCAAGGAGGCCCTCATGGCCAAGGAACATCTCCCGGATCTTGAGGCTACCGTCTTCTACATCGACATGCGGGCCTCAGGGAAGGGCTTTGACAGATACGTCGATCGGGCCAGGGATGCCTACGGGGTCCGATATGTAAGGTCACGGATCTCCGAGGTGAGAGAAGAACCAGAGACCCATGACCTCCTTCTCACCTATGAAACAGAGGAGGGGGTACTCATGAGAAAGCGATTCGACATGGTGGTTCTTTCGGTGGGTCTCCTGCCCTCCCCTACCGCCCGGGACCTGGCCGGAGTCTTTGAAATCGATCTCAACCCTTACCGCTTTGCCGAGACCTCTTGGGCCGAGCCTCTGAAGACCCGCCGTCCCGGAATCTTCGTAGGAGGTGCTTTCTCAGGCCCTAAGGATATCCCCGAGACCGTTGCGGAGGGAAGTGCCGCGGCTGCTGAAGCGGCTGCCCTTCTTGCGGAAAGTCGGGGGTCTCTGGCCGTGGCCCTCAAGCTCCCCCCTGAGCGGGATGTCCGTTACGAAAGGCCGAGAATCGGCGTCTTTGTCTGTCATTGCGGGGCCAACATCGGCGGCGTGGTAAGAGTCCCGGAAGTGACCCGCTATGCCTCCACCCTCCCTTACGTGGTCCATGCAGAGGAGAACCTCTACACCTGTTCCCAGGACACACAAGACCAGATAAAGAGGGCCATTGTGGACAATATGCTCAACAGGGTGGTCGTGGCATCATGTTCACCTCGAACCCATGAACCCCTGTTCCAGGACACCATCCGGGCTGCTGGACTCAATCGCCATCTCTTCGAGATGGCCAATATCCGTGATCAGTGCTCCTGGCCCCACATGAATCTGCCCAGAGAAGCTACCGAAAAGGCCAAGGACCTGGTCCGCATGGCTGTGAGCAAGGCGGCTCTCCTGGAACCCCTGGAGACGATCCGTGTTCCCGTGAGACCCCAGGGCCTTGTGGTGGGAGGCGGCCCGGCAGGACTGGCAGGGGTGATTAAAATGGCCGACCAAGGATATCGCGTCTATCTCGTGGAGAGGGAGAAGGATCTCGGTGGAAATCTCAGGCACATCCGTACGACCCTGGAAGGAGAAGATCCCCAGGCACTGCTCGATCGCCTGATCAGAACGGCCTCCCACCATCCCCGGGTGCAGATCTTCACAGGAGCCCGCGTAGAAAGAATCGAAGGGTTTGTGGGCAACTTCAAGACCACTTTGAGGATTGCCGGTGGGAAAACCATCGAGCTCGAACACGGTGTGGTTATCCTGGCCACCGGGGCCAATCAACAGACACCGGGAGAGTACCTCTACGGTCAAGACGACAGGATCCTGACCCAGCGCGAACTCGAATCGATCCTCGAGGACGATCCCTCACGACTCATGAGCCGGGAGGGATATCCAACGGTCTGTATGATTCAGTGTGTGGGCTCCAGGGATGAGAAACACCCCTTCTGCAGCCGGGTCTGTTGTGCCGTTGCCCTGAAGAACGCCCTTGCTCTAAGGAAACGTCTCGTTCAGGCGAGGATCTATATACTCTATCGCGATATTCGAACATACGGCTTCATGGAAGATCACTACCAGAAGGCAAGAGAAGAGGGAATCTCTTTTATCCGTTTCGATCCGCAAAGAAAACCCAGGGTTGAAAGGCGCGGCGGGCTGCTCACTCTCACTGTGTATGATCCCCTTCTCCAGGACGACCTCGTTTTCAATCCTGACTGGCTTGTCTTGAGCGCCGGGATAGAACCACCTGAATCCAACCAGGTGCTGGCCCAAATGCTCAAAGTTCCCCTGAACGAGGACGGCTATTTCCTGGAAGCCCACGCAAAACTCAGGCCCGTCGACTTTGCAACCGAAGGGGTATTTCTGGCTGGTATGGCTCATGGGCCGAGGTTTGTCAACGAGGCCCTCGTGCAGGCCGGTGCAGCGGCCTCGCGGGCCTGTACTATACTTTCCAAGGGGGTCGTCGAGGTTCCGGGTCTGGTCTCCTGGGTGGACGAGGCGAGATGTGTCGCATGTGGCCTGTGCGAGGCGATCTGCCCATATCATGCCATTGAGGTGGTTGCACGGGAGACAGCAGCCGGTAAAACAGAAGTGGCCCGGGTCAACGAGGCCCTCTGCAAGGGCTGCGGGGCCTGTGCCGCGTCCTGCCGCTCCGGTGCCGTCGACCTCAGAGGGTTCAGCGACGAAGAGATCCTCGCTCAGATCGTTCATATGAACGCGTGAGTCCCCCGACTCGCGCGAATCGAGGGATCCGCAATGGCTCCTGATTGGGAACCGAGGATTCTCGCTTTTCTCTGCAACTGGTGCTCCTATGCCGGGGCTGATCTGGCCGGAACATCGAGGATCCAGTATCCGCCGAACATCCGAGTCATCCGTGTGCCCTGCTCAGGGAGAATCAACCCCCTCTTTATTATCAAGGCCCTGCAGAGCGGGGCCGACGGCGTCCTGGTTGCAGGTTGCCATCCCGGAGACTGCCACTATGAGACCGGAAACTACCTCGCCAGGCGAAGGGCGGCCGTCCTGAAAAGCCTTCTTGAGTTTCTGGGAATCGAGGAGGAACGAATCCATTTCTCATGGGTCTCGGCTGCCGAGGGTGCAAAGTTCTCTCAACTGGTGGAAGAAGTCACAAAGAGGGTAAAGCGGCTGGGCCCTTCAAGGAGGCTTGTGAAGATCGATGGCTGATCTTATTGGAGAAGAGAAGATCCGTGCTCTTGCCAGGAACCTCCTCGCCGAGGATCGCGTCGACGTGGTGATCGGCTTTGAAAGGGGCACCCTACCCCTTCGTGCTTCCCCCGTCTTCATCCGGGACGCCGGAGATGCGGACAGATTGATCTGGGACTGTTTCTGTGAGAACAACCTGGCCAGATACCTAATCTCCCTCAATTCTCAACGGGTCGCTCTGGTGGCCAAAGGATGCGACACGCGGTCTGTGGTGGCTCTCCTCCAGGAGAGACAGATCCACAGGGACCGGGTCACCATCATCGGGGTTCCCTGCCCTCGCATGGTGAATCGCCGTCGGGTCATGGAGGAGGCAGGAGGCGAGATTCGTTATGCACGGCTCCAAGGAGCCGACCTCTACCTGGAGGGGAGGGAGTTCAGGAAGACCCTCAAAAAAGACGATTTTCTCTATCCAAGCTGCACGGCCTGTACCCATCGCAACCCGGTCATCTACGACTTCCTGGTGGGAGAACCGGTGGAGGAGGAATCGGTCGGAGAAGATCCATGGATTGCCTTTGAGAAACTGCCCGATCATGAGCGGTGGGCCAGATTTTCACGGGAGATCGCTCCGTGTATCCGGTGTTACGGCTGCCGCCAGGCGTGCCCCATGTGTTACTGTACCGAGTGTTTCGTGGATAGCACCTCTCCCAGGTGGATCGATAAGGGGCTTGACTTATCGGATATCCAGGTCTGGCAGATCGTCCGGACCCTGCATCTGGCAGGCAGATGCGTCGGATGCGGAGCGTGTGAGAGGGCATGCCCGGTGGGAGTAAACCTCTTCTATATGCACGGGAAGCTCAACCAGGAGTTGAACTCACTTTTTGCCTTTGAAACCGGAATCGACGCTGGGGCCCCTCCGCCTCTGGCCACCTTCAGCCCGGACGACCCGGAGCAGTTCATCAGATAGAGGACGGCAGTGAAGAGTCTCCACAAACGGCAGGTGCTCCCTTTTCTTGAAAGGCTGTTGCTGAGATGGGAGGTCTACGCTCCGGTCCGAGCCGGAGGGGGGGTGGAATTTACCAGGCTCGGCCGCGGCGGCTCCATATGTCTGGATTTTCCCAATAGCAGGATACCTCCGAAGAGTATCTTCTTCCCACAAAAGGAGACGATGTTTCGCTTTGAGAAGGACGAACAGGGATTCCGGGTAGAGCCTCCCAGAGGACTGGACAGGGAGCGCATCCTCTTCGGCATGAGGCCCTGTGACGTCCATGCCATGGCCCTGCTCGACCGAGTCTTTGGTGGTGGCGAGTTCCATGATCCTTACTACCTGGACAAGCGAAAGAGGAGCGTCATTGTCACAATCGGCTGCAATCAACCTGCAGCAACGTGCTTCTGTTCTTCCACGGGCTCGGGTCCCTTTTCCAGGACAGGGGCCGACCTGTTTTTCACTGATATCGGGGAGAGCTATGTGGTCGACATCCTGACGAAAAAGGGTGGGGAGGTCGTAGAAGAAGGGTTCCTGGCAGATGCCTCATCCGAGGAAGTTGAGAAGGCCGAAAGGATAGCTTCCGAGGCCGCGAAAAGCCTGGTTTCATTTGTAGAAGTAGAGGGGCTCGAGCAGAGCCTCGACCGGATGGGAGAGAGTCCTTTCTGGGCTCGGGTCAGTGAAAAGTGCACGGGATGCGCGATCTGTACCTTTCTCTGCCCCACCTGCCACTGCTTCGACATGGCCGACGAGGGAGGAGAGTTCAAGGGCAAACGGGTGAGGCACTGGGACAGCTGCCTCTTCCCCCTTTTCACGCAGCAGGCCTCGGGGCACAATCCACGACCAACCGGGCGAGAACGTATGCGGCAGAGGATCATGCACAAGTTCAACTATTTTGTCAAATCCTTCGGCGAGGCCGCCTGCGTGGGCTGCGGCCGGTGTATCATTTACTGTCCCGTCAATTTCGACATCAGAAAGGTGATCGAAGGGATCAAGGGGCAGGAGGTGGAATGGGAGAGGAGTAGAAAGGTTGACAACCGTGGGGGAGGTTTCTGTGCACGTGCCGATGAGACAGGAGAGAGGGCCTGCGGTCAATCCCTATCTTCCCATGCGGGCCAGGGTGATAGGGACTAGGATTGAGACGGACGATCGGATGCTCAAGACGATCGATCTCTCTCCGGCAGGCCTGAAGGTCCCGGAGGGGTTCCCCTTCAAGCCGGGGCAGTTCTGTGAAATATCGATCTTCGGAAGAGGAGAGGCTCCCTTTGGAATCGCTTCTTCCCCCACGGAGGTAGGATTCCTTCGCTTTACCGTAAACAGAGCGGGACTCGTGACGGCCGCTATCCACAGGCTCGAAAAGGGAGACGAGGTGGGCCTGAGAGGCCCCTTCGGCAAGGCCTTCCCCATCGATCTCTTCGAGGGTAACCATGTGGTGGTCATTGGAGGTGGATTCGCGTTTACCACCTTGAGATCTCTCGTGGTCTACATGCTCGACAAGCAGAATCGATCCCGTTTCGGCGGAATCACCGTAATCTATGGGGCGAGGTCTCCTGGGCTTCTCCTTTACAGGGAGGAGCTGACGGCGTGGGGTAGGCAGGACGATCTCGATCTCTATGTGACCGTTGACCAGGGTGACCAGGACTGGGATGGGCTGGAAGGCTTCGTGCCCGACGTGGTCGCCCGTGTGTCGCCGTCGGCAAAAGGGACATATGCTGTTGTATGCGGCCCCCCCATCATGATCAAGTTCACCCTTCCCAGACTCCTTGAGCTGGGTTTTCAAGGCGATCAGGTATATACGTCCCTGGAAAGGCGCATGAAATGCGGACTGGGCAAATGCGGCCGGTGCAATATCGGCCACCTCTATGTATGCAAAGACGGCCCCGTCTTCAGCTACGCTCAGCTTGCCAGGCTGGTTCTGGACGATTGAAGGGCAACCCATCTGAGGACCACTCTCCATGGGTCAGGACCAAAGGATGTTCGGAATGGGCGGCCAGGCTCCTTAGGAAAGGGGGGGGCATTTTCCTGTACACAAGGGTATGCAACAAAGTGAACGAGACGACTTTCGTATAGGCTCTATCGGCGGTGAGTCTGGATACCGCATATGGGGGAGACCATGAATTCTGAGCTGTTTGCAAGGATAGTCGGCAAGGAGAACGTGCATACAGATGAGATCGAGCGACTCTGTTACGGCAGGGATATGTCCATACATGAAGGCGTACCCGACGGGGTTGTCTTTTGCCAGACACGACAGCAGGTTGTCGAGATCCTGAAGGTCGCCAGCTTTCAGAGAATCCCGGTCATCACCCGGGGATCTGGGACCAGTGTGACGGGGGCCGTGCTGGCCATGAACGGGGGCATTATTCTCGACCTCAGTCGAATGAATCGTATCCTGGAGATAAACAGGAAGAGCAATTACGTCCGGGTGGAACCCGGGGTTGTCTGCGCCCAGCTCAATGGAGCACTCGCTCCGACCCATTTCTTCCCTCCCGATCCGGCCAGTGCCACTCTGGCTTCCATAGGCGGGATGGTCAGCACCAACGCCAGCGGAAACCGGGCGTTGAAGTACGGCACCACAAGGGACTATGTCATGGCCATGGAAGTCGTTCTGGCAGACGGTCGCGTCCTCAAAACCGGATCGATAGCCCCCAAGACTTCCTCGGGATATGAGCTCACCCATCTGTTTTCCACCTCAGAGGGGACACTCGGCGTCATCACAGAACTCACCATGAAGATCCTCCCCATGCCCCAGTACATCGCATATGCCCAGGCTAGATTCTCCGATATCGAGTCGGCCGGCAAGGCGGTGGAGGGGATGTTGACCTCCGGATTGCCTCTGTCATCATGCGAAATTCTCGACAGGGTCTCCATCGGGGTCGTAAATCAGGCAATGGGACTGAACATTCCAGCTGAAGTGGGGTGCATCCTATTTATCGAGATCGATGGAAACCGGAAGGCCGTGCGAGAACAGATGGGAGAGATCGACAGGATCTGCTCCGAGAACGGGGGATTGGGGAACCTCTGGGATGACGATCCTTCCAGGAGGCTCCAGATGTGGGCAGGCCGCCAGGGACTCGTTCCCTCCCTGTCCAAGATAAAGCGCGGGGCCAGGCTCATGAACTATATGGAGGACTTCGGCGTCCCTGTGGAGAGGATCCCCGATGCAATAGCGGAGATCCAGAAGATCAGTGAGAAATACAGCTTCCCCATCGGTACCTTCGGCCACGTGGGAGACGGAAACCTCCACGCCGTCACCGTTATCGACCCGAGGAACCGACGCCAGTGGGACATTCTGAGGAAGATAGGGGATGACTTCATCGAGATGACCAGAAGACTCAAGGGAACCTTTTCCGCCGAACACGGCGTGGGAATGGCCAAGTCTCCCTATATCGAGAGAGAGCTGGGTTTGGGGCTGGAAGTCATGGAAAAGATCAAGAAGACCCTCGACCCGAACAATATCCTCAATCCCGGCAAGATGGGCTTTGAGGGGTCTCTCCGGGACGTTTTCGATCGTTCCGCATTTCAGCCCTTTATGGAAGGCTCGGAGGATCTTGCCTCTTTTGGAACCGATGTGGACAATGAGATCCTTGCCTGTATCCAGTGCGGTTTCTGCCGTGCCGGATGTCCGACCTACGGCGAGACGTCCCTCGAGTCGATCAACGCGCGGGGCCGAATCATCCTCGCCTACTATCTTGTCACAGGCCGCCTCCAGCCCTCCGAAGAGCTGGCCAGAAGGTTCTACACGTGCTCCATGTGCCTCAACTGCAAGGCCGTCTGCCCGGCCGGAGTCAGGGTCTCCGACATCATCGAGGCTGCCCGGGCGAGGCTGGTAGAGGCAGGCTATCTCCCGCAAATCCACCAGAGTTTGGTCCATTCGATCGGGGAGAAAGGAAATCCCTTTGGAGAGGCTAGGGAGAAGAGGGCCGACATCTATCCCAGTGGTTACACGCCTAAGCCCGGGACGCCAACCCTCCTCTACTTCGGTTGCGTCGCGTCGTACCAGGACATCAATATAGTCCCGAGCACCCTTGCCGTCATGGACAAGGCTGGGGTCGACTACACCACTCTTGGCAAAGATGAGTATTGTTGCGGTTATGTCTCTTACCTGGTAGGCGAACGGACGGAATTCGAGAAGACCATCGACAGAAACCTCGAACTCTTCAATAAGATGGGGTTCAAGGAGATCGTGACGACCTGCGCGGGGTGCTTTCGCACTTTCAGGGATCTCTATCCTAGACACAGGGATATGGGCGGCATTCGGGTCTTTCACGTCGTGGAGTATATGGAGAAGCTCGTCAAGGAAGGCGTGATATCGATGGGGAAGGGAACCAGACGCAGGGTGGCCTACCACGACCCCTGCGACATGGGCCGCCACATGGAGGTCTACGAGCCGCCGCGCAACCTGATCAAGGCCATGCCGGAGGTGGAGTTGGTTGAGTTTCCGAGAAACAGAAACCTGGCCTTTTGTTGCGGCGGCGGCGGCGGGCTGAAGGCCTACAATACACCTATGAGTCTGGCCATCGCCTACAAGCGGGTTCAAGAGGCTGCCCAAGCCGGGGCCGACACTATCGTCTCGGCCTGTCCGTCGTGCAAGAGCAATCTCCAGCAGGGAGCCGCCAGATTGAGGAGAGAAGGCATGGGAAGGTTGAAGGTCATGGACATTACCGAGCTCCTTCACGAGTCGGCGGCCTGACGGGAACCACCGACCGCCTTTTGGGTTTCTCTCCCGCAGGCTTGCTCGATTGCATGAGAGAAGCCACCTCTTCCGGTGTCAGATTTCTGTACTGTCCCGGCCTCAGTCCTCCAAGCGTCAAAGACCCGTACCCGACCCTCACGAGCCTGAGGACGGGATGGTGGATCGATTGGAACATCCTCCTCACAAGACGATTTCGCCCTTCCCTCACCGTTACCTGCCACCAGGAGTTGGCCTTCATGGTCCGGAGTAGTCTCACCTCACAGGGCTGGGTCGGGCCGTCATCGAGTTTGATACCCCGCCTGAGATGCTTGATCTGCTCGGGCTCTGGCAGCCCCTTCACCTTCACCAGATAGGTCCGTGGCTTCTGATACCTGGGATGGACAATGCGGTGGAAGAAATCTCCGTCTGTGGTCAGAACCACCAGTCCCTCGGAGTCAGAGTCGAGCCGGCCCACGGGATAGAGACGATATTTGGGCCCTTTTATGAGATCGGTCACAACAGGCCGACCCATGGGGTCGCGTCGCGTGCAGAGAACCCCCCGCGGCTTGTTGAGGAGTATGTAGATCTTGGGTTCCAGCTTCTTGATGAGTTTCCCGTCCACACGGATGTGATCCTGCCGGAGATCGGCCTTGAAATCCAGTCGAGTGACCACGGTGCCGTTGACACGGACACGACCCTCCTTTATGAGCCTCGCCGCGCCGCGGCGGGACGCGATTCCGGCCTTGGCCAGGACCTTCACGAGCCTCTCCCGGTCCAATGGGGCACCTCGGATCGATTCTGGGTTTGAGAACGGCCCCTCTTGCTGGGAACTCCGCAATACGGGCGGAACCATGAGAATTCCCCGGCGACTTCCGCCAGCGTCACAGGACCATTTGAGCCCTGTCTCCAGGGGTTGGATCTCTACTCTCCGGGATCAGTGGGTATGGTCTCCCCCTTGTGGAGGTCTTCGATTTCTCTGAGGGTGGGGAGATCGGAGAGGTTCCTGAGTCCGAACACCTGGAGAAACTCCCGCGTGGTTCCATAGACTATGGGTCGCCCGGGTACATCCTTTCGCCCCAGTATCCGGATCAGCCTCCGTTCAAGAAGCGTCTTGAGAACCGAGGCGGAGTCGACACCACGGATCGCCTCGACCTCGGTTCTCATGATGGGCTGCTTGTAGGCGACTATGGCCAGGACCTCCATGGAGGACCGACTGAGCCGCGGCGCCCTGGTCTTTCGGAGTTCCCTTATCCACTCCGAATAGGCGGGCTTGGTACGAAACTGATAGCCTTCAGCAACTTGGACGAGTTCGAATCCGTGCCTCGAGTCGCCGTATTCGACGCTCAACTCCTCCAGGACGTGACTGATCTTCTCCTTTTCCCGTTCCCCCAATATCTCCTTGATGATTTCGACGGTCAGAGGATACTCAGAACTGAAGATCAGGCTCTCGACGGCTGGCCTCAAGGCGGAAAGATCCATTCTCGCAAGAGATCCCTCGTGACATTCGGCTAGTTTCTCGCCTTGTCGCTGAAGGTGTCGAATTTGCTCGACTTGTCATAGGGAGAAATACATGAGACCGCATGTTTGTAGATGAGCTGGTCTGTACTGCTCTTCAGAATGAGACTGAAATTGTCGAAACTGATCACGTAACCTTCCAGGTCCTTTCCGGTAATGAGCTGTACGGTGACCCAGATTCTCTCCTTTCGGATCTTGTTCAGGAATTGATCCTGTACGTTGATCTGACTCTTCGCCATGGAAATCGTCCCCCATTGTCTTCCGCCGACTAACCCCTCTATTACCAATACACTGGATATCCTAAACTTTCAAGAACTTTTTCACCCTTTCCAGAGCCTCCTTTTCAAGGTGTTCTTCTGGTATCCAGAAGACCTCCGGATCGTGTTTGAACCACGTCAACTGCCGCTTTGCATAACGCCGGCTGTCCCGCTTTATGAGCTCCAAAGCCCGTTCCAGCGGCAACTCCTTGTCCAGGTAAGCCGCGATCTGCCGGTAACCTATGCTCTGCATGGGTCTCAGTTCTCTGCCGTATCCCTGATCCAGAAGTCCCCTGACTTCCTCGACCAGTCCTCGCTCGATCATCCGGTCCACCCTGGCCTCAATACGGCGGAACAGCTCCTTTCTCTCCAGAGCGATACCGAGTTTCAGGGCCCGGAATGGTCTGTCGGAGAATCCGTGATCCTTCCAGAGTTCGCTGATCGGCCTACCCAGGGTTTTGTACACTTCCAGCGCCCTGATGATGCGTAACGCGTCATGTGGATGAATCCTGGCGGCAGCCACAGGGTCGACCAGCCGCAACTCCTCATAAAGACTGCCGGGTCCGGCGGCTCTCACCTTGTCTCTCAGATCGGCCCGAACTTCCTCGGGAATAGGCGGGCATCGAAACAGGCCATGGACAAGAGCCCGAAGGTAGAGTCCGGTTCCACCTACCACGAAGGCCGGCTTGTCCGACCCTGTGACGGCTTGAACAGCCCGAAGAGCCGCCTCCCTGTACTGGGCGGCGTCAAAGGGTTGGTCAGGATCGACCAAATCGATTCCATGGTGTCTGATCTCCCGTCTCACTTCAAGGGGCGGCTTATCCGTGCCGATATCCATTTTCCTGTATACCTGCATGGAATCGGCGCTGATGATCTCGCCGCCAAGGCTCTTGGCCAATCGAAGCCCCAGCCTCGATTTGCCAGAACCTGTCGGACCGCAAACTATGACCAACGGGGACCTGTTCACCATACGGGCAGAGACTTTTCAGCCGAATCGGGTTCAAAGCCCACTCTTGTCTGAAATAGATGCATGTCCTACGGCAAGTAGACGGACCTACTCGATTCGTTCGATGGCCTTCTTGATCTTGCTGAGGAACTCCTCCACATTGTACGACTTGTAGATGAAGTCTTTGGCCCCCAATGAAAGAGCGTAGTCCGGTTCCTCAGTGGTGAATCCGGTAATCATGATCACATCCAGCGTGGGGTCGATAATTTTGGCAGCGGTGAGCACATCGATCCCGCTCTTGCCGGGCATCTTGATGTCTGTGATGACGATATCGAACTTCTCCGCAGAGAGCTTCTCTATGGCCTCGCTCCCGTCCTCGGCCTCGACGACCTCATAGCCCTCCTCCATCAGAAGGCCTCCCAGCGCGTCCCTGATAACCTCTTCGTCATCGACGAGCAGTATCTTCTTCTTCTCTACCATAGCTAGCCGCCCAGGCCGGTCGAGTTACCCCAGGCCAGGAGTCTGCTCCTCTTCTTGTAGAATGGACAATCCTGGCAATTGGGAACAGGCATATGACATTCCCTCCGCTCTTGACTGCCAAGGATCTCCCAGCAGCGGTGGCCCTGCCCCCTCTTGTAGACCGGGCAGTCCTCTGCCTTCATGTCCTTCAGGCAATGGCCGCAACCGATCTCTTCCCAACACGGTTTCGCCTTGACAGAGGGAAGGAGAATCCTGAAGATCGTTCCACCCCCTTCATTCCTTCTTACATCCATCATCCCCGAGTGGTTCTTGATGATCTCGTGACTCAGCGAAAGACCCAGCCCAACCCCCTTTCCGTCCTCTTTTGTCGTAAAGAAAGGGTGAAAGATCTTCTCGACGATCTCCTCGGGAATCCCCACCCCCGTGTCGATAAAGTCGATCTCCACAAACTGGTCATCAAGGAGCCCGAAACACCGGATCGTCAATTTCCCCTTGCCCATCGGGTCCATAGCATCTCTCGCATTGGTTATCATATTCAGGAAGACCTGATGGAGCTGATTCTTGTCGGCCATGACCTTCGGGCAATCCTCGGCAAGATCCTTGACCACCTCGATGTTGTGGTTCTCGAGTTGCTTCTGTACCATCATGAGGGCGTCCTCGATCGGCTCGTTTACATTCACCTCCGTCTTCTCGGCCTTGGATTGCCTCGAGAACATCCTTATGTTGTTGGTGATCCGTGTCATACGCTCAACTTGGGTGAGGATCTTCTGAATATGAGCGTACTGCTTGCTTGCCGGGTCAAGACCCTTGAGAGAACGCTCGGCAAAGATACCGATGGCCAGGAGCGGTTGGTTCAACTCATGGGCTATGCTGGCTCCCAGCTGTCCCATACCAACCATCTTGGCAGCCTGGATCAGCTCTGCCTGGGTCTTCTTCAACTCCTTGTTTGCCACCTCCAACTCATAGGAAAACTCCTGGGCCCTCTTCTTCTCCAGATTGATCTTGCGCATGTCATCCTGGAGTCTCTGGGCCATGGCGTTGAAGTCCTTTGCCAGTTCTCCGATTTCGTCCTCAGAAGAGATGTCAACCCGCTTCGAAAGGTCCCCGCTGGCAACGGCCCGTGTCGCCGTGACAAGGGTTTGAATCGGTCGAATCAGAAGCACCCTGACGACGATAAAACCGAAGACCAGATAGATGGCGATGCCTATAATCCAGAGAGTAAGGATCGTCAGGATGATCTTCTGCCGTGCCAGGGTTACCTTGTGGAGGGGGCTGATTATGGCGAGAGACCCGACAGCCTTGCCGTCGACCAGATAGGGGTAGAAAACCACCTTGTTTCTCTCTCCCCCGATCTTCAAGGCCCTGAGCACAGGGGCGGGGTTCGGCTCAGCCATCTCCGCTGGCACCATCCCTCTCAACCTGTTGAGTATCTCATCGCCTCCTTTGCCAAGGGTGGAGGCTATGGGCACTCCCTCCTGGTTGAATACCACAAGGTCGATGTCCGGCATCTTCTCTTTTATCCTCCGGAGGGAACGGGAAACCGACAGGAGGTGGCGGTCCAGAATATGGGGATAGGGAACCTTGCCGGTCATCTCGTACAGAAGCATGTACGTGGCGTGGCCCAGGGACAGAACCCGGACATCGGCTTTCTCCTCAAGCATCCTCGTCGAGATCCTCACGCTGTATGGCAAGGTCAAGAGGAGCCCGATAAGTCCGATTGTCAAGAAAGGAAGTGTGAGTTTGTAGAAGAGCTTGACCCTAAGTCGTCTCAGTAGGAAAATAGCCGCTTCCTCCTATCTGTCACCTGGCATCCAGGCAGATCCCCCCCGGCCTTCTCCGTCAGAGCCGGCAAGGCTCCGAGTCTCGGTGCCGGCATTTATCGGATGAAACCAGGGACTGGGGCCGACAATGGCAGGCAAAAGCCTCGAATCCGACTACGAGGTCGCCCCCATCATCATGTCCCGCTTGTGGAGCAGAACCTTGATGCGGTGGCAGAGTATCTCGCTCTTGAAAGGCTTGAGGATGAAATCATCCGCCTTGGATACCAGCAGTGCTCGAGCATGGCTCTTCGGGTCGGTAAAGGCTCCGGTGATTATGATTACGAGGATCTTGGAGATAGATTCATCCTCGTCTGTCTTGATCTCACGGCAGACCTTGAATCCGTCCTTCTTCGGTATCTGGGCGTCCAGAACAACCAGATCCGGCCTCTCAGAGCGAACCTTTTCGAGGGCCTCATCACCATCGGACGCGGTGACCACATCATAGCCCTCGTCCAGCAACAGCCCCTCCAGCGCGTCGACAACGACCTCTTCGTCATCGACGATCAGTATCTTGTCCTGTCTCATCTGTCCCTCCTTTTTCGGCCCCACTCAGCTATCCCGGAGCCGGCCGCCCAGCCCTGGCCATCCCTAACGCTTCGCCTCCCTCATCTTTTTCAGCCTCTTCAGGCGAAACAGATCCTCCCTTTCCCTCTCCTCCAGAGTCCCTTCGATCAATCGGCTCTGCATTTCGAGCCCGGGAATTACGACCTGTTCGAGCGCATTGACCCGGCGCGTCGTCTTGCGGATCTCGTCGCCCACCCTTTTCACCCTGACCTCATTGCTTGCCATGGTGATAATCAGGTTAATAATCCCCTCAAAGCATGTTGCCGCATCGTCTATCCGCGAGGAAACCGTGTGAATCCCGTATCCCCTTGCCATTACCGACCGTACGACGCTCTTCTTCTCGAGTTCTGGGACCCGGATACCCCAGACATTGCGGCGCTCTATGCCGATGGAAATCTCCCTTCTCGTCGACATGCCTACCGACCTCACCACATGAGGCCCATCGACCGCCAGTGCCACGTTGAGAGTGCCGGCAGCATTTCGGACACGTTCGTCCAGCTCGTCCCGAAACGTAAACATCTCTCTAACCATGGTAAAGAATTCCTTGACCAGAGCATCGCGCTTGTTTTTCAAGAGGCTCACACCGTCACGGGCGAGGTTGGTCTGAGCCTTGTTCAGAAGCAGATTCATCCGAGTGGGACTGATCTTTTCCAAGACTGGACTCCTCCTGGCCGCTGAAAACCCGGGTACTCGGGGCCGGGTCCCCGTCTAGATCACTGCCTGGACAGGTTTTCTCTCCTCCTGGTAGTATCGGTCGATGTGTTCTGTCTTGATCCTCCTCAACTCGGCGCGCGGAAGCTGGGAGAGAAGGCCCCAGCCGATGTCGAAGGTCCGTTCCATGGACCGGTCCTCCGACCCCTGATGGATAAAGCTCCTCTCAAAATCCTCTGCTAGTTTCAGGTAACTCTGATCGAGTTCTGTCAGGGCCTCTTCACCTACGATCGCCACGAGCCGCCTCAGCTCTCTTCCCTTGGCATAATAGGCGTAGAGCTGGTCGGCAAAGCCCCTATGGTCCTCTCTTGTCTGCCCCTCGCCGATTCCCTGGTTCATGAGCCGCGACAAACACGGAAGAGCGTCTATGGGGGGGTAGATTCCCTTACGATGAAGCTCACGGCTGAGCACGATCTGCCCTTCGGTGATGTACCCGGTCAGATCGGCTATAGGGTGGGTGATGTCATCATCGGGCATGGTGAGAATAGGGATCTGTGTGATTGAACCCTTCTTTCCCTTGATGCGTCCGGCCCTTTCGTAAATCGTGGCGAGATCCGTGTACATGTATCCGGGGTAGCCCCTTCTCCCCGGAACCTCCTCCCTGGCCGATCCGATCTCCCGAAGGGCCTCACAGTAGTTGGTCATGTCCGTGAGGATGACCAAGACATGCATGTCACACTCGAAAGCCAGGTACTCCGCCACGGTCAGGGCGCATCTCGGCGTGAGAAGCCTCTCGATCGTCGGCTCATCCGCCAGATTGAGGAAGATGACCGTCCGGCCCAGGGCACCGGTCTTCTCGAAATCACGCATGAAGAAGGAGGCCTCCCTCTGGGTGATGCCCATGGCCGCAAAGACGACTGCGAAATGCTCTGCTTCGCCTCTCACCTTGGCCTGCCGGACCAGCTGGCTCGCTATGTCGTTGGCCGGAAGTCCGGCTCCGGAGAAGATAGGCAGTTTCTGCCCTCTCACAAGGGTATTCAACCCATCGATGGCCGAGATTCCGGTCTGAATAAATTCCGCAGGCCTCTCTCTGGAAATAGGATTGATCGGCGATCCCGTGATCTCGAGTCTCTTCTCAGGCAGAACCTGAGGCAACCCATCTACGGGCTTTCCCGCACCGTTGAAAACCCTTCCGAGCATGTCGAGAGAGACACCTATCTTTGCCACCTCATCTCTGAATACCACCCGCGTAGAGTCGACATCCAATCCGGCAGTGGCCTCCAACACCTGAATCACCACATTCTCCTCAGAGGTCTCCAGGACCTGACCGGTCCGTTCCTCTCCTGTGGGGAGAAGAATTCTCACCATGGCTCCGTAAACCGCCTCGGGGATGCTCCGTGTAAAGACCAGTGGACCGGAAATATAGTGGACAGCCCGGTATTGTCTAGTCGCCAATTCCATTACAGTTCTCCAATGTCTTTGGTTATCCGGGATATGAGCTCCTCGACCCTCTCGGTGAAGGTCTCGTTTGGTATCTCCTTCATCCGCGAGAGTTCCTCCCTCAAGGGGTGACCGATGAGGCTCTCCAGAGGAACGCCTCTTTCAAGTGCCCTGCCACTCTCCCTGTAAAAGGCCATGAGCGCTTTGATCATCCCGTGTTGCTTCTCAAAGGGACAAAAGCAGTCTACCTCGTGAAAGGCGCTCTGGCGCAGATAGTCCTCTCTGACCGATCTGGCCATCTCCATGACGAGCCGTTCCGCATCCGGCAAGGCGTCCAACCCTACCAGCTGGGCCACCTCCTGGAGTTCCGTCTCCTTCTGAAGCAGAATCATCGTCTCCTCCCTGAGACTATCCCAGTCTTGGGCCACGTTCTCGGCGAACCAATCCTTGAGATGCTCCGAATAGAGGCTGTAGCTTCGGGTCCAGCTGATTGCCGGGAAATGGCGCGCGTGCGCCAGGGTAGAGTCCAGGGCCCAGAGTGCCCCGGTGATTCTCATGGAAGCCTGGGTCACAGGCTCTGAAAAATCCCCTCCAGGAGGAGAGATGGCGCTGATTACGGTGACAGATCCCTCCCGGCCGTCGCCGCCCAGGCAGACGACCCGCCCTCCTCGCTCGTAGTAGTTTGCCAATCGAGTGGCCAGATAGGGCGGGTATCCCTCCTCGCCAGGCATCTCGGCCAGGCGAGACGACATCTCCCTGAGTGCCTCGGCCCACCGTGAAGTGCTGTCCGCCAGAATGCCTACCCGGTACCCCATGTCCCTGTAATACTCCGCCATGGTGATGCCGGTGTAAATGGAAGCCTCCCGAGCCGCCACAGGCATGTTGGAAGTATTGGCAACCAGGACCGTTCTGTTCATAAGAGGGAGGTCGGTCCTCGGATCGACCAGATGGGGGAACTCGTAGATCAAATCGGTCATCTCGTTCCCCCTCTCACCGCACCCCACGTAGATGATGATGTCCGTGTTTGCGAACTTTGCCAGGGTGTGTTCCACAACGGTCTTTCCCGTACCGAAGCCGCCCGGCACGATGGCCGTGCCTCCATCGGATATGGGAAACATGGTGTCCAGGATCCTCTGGCCTGTGATAAGAGGAACGGTGGAGCCGAGTTTCCTGACATAGGGACGGCCCACACGGGACGGCCATTTCTGCAGCATCAGAAGAGGGGTTTCATCATCAAGCATGCCCACGGGTTCCTCTATCCTGAACTTACCCTTCCCAATCTCCCTGACCGTCCCGGAGACACCTGGGGGAACCATCACCCGGTGGACAATGGCCGGTGTCTCCTGGACCTCCCCGATGATTGTGCCCCCTTCGACCCTGTCGCCTTTGGTTACGGTGGGAGAAAACTCCCATTCCCTATCTCTGGGCAACCCCGGGACCGTGATTCCCCGGCCGATGTAGTCCCCTGAAATCTGCTCCAGGTGACTGAGGGGGCGCTGGATGCCGTCATAGATGGAAGTCAAGAGACCAGGGCCGAGTTCCACAAGCAGAGAATTCCCGGTGTTGATCACCTCCTCACCGATCCCCAACCCCGAGGTATCCTCGTAAACCTGTATCGTCGCAGTATCCTCATCAAGGCGGACGATCTCTCCCACCAGCCCGAGCTTGCCCACCTTGACCATGTCGTACATCTTGGCACCCGACATGTTTCTGGCCACTACTGCCGGACCAGAAACCTTTGAAACAACGCCTGATCTTGGTTTTTCCATTGATGAACCTCATATGACAGGGGTTAGTCCCTACCGGGTCAACTTGATATGGTATCCGATCGCCTTCCGGATCAACTGGGCCGCGTAACTCTCTTCAACATCTCTCCTCTCTTCCGTATAGACGACCGGCGGAAACGGAATAATCAGAGGTACCTCGCTCTCTGTGACGAGTCGCATCATCCTACCGTCGAATCCCCTGATAAAGTCCTCATTGATTGCTACAAGGCCGACATCTCCTCTTTCCACGGTCTCCTTGAGCACCTCGGCAGCAGTCTCCGGAGTCGCCTCCTTGACTTCGACGCCTGTCAGAAGGAACCCGATCCGGCTTGCTCTGTCTGTGATCACCACCATATTATACAAAGATCAATCCCTCCCGGATAAGCGTCTCAGGCAGATGAGCCACCTTGGCCCGGCAGACTATCCTCAGGTTCACCGTCTCACAGAGCTTCAACCAGAGGTATCCGATCACCGGAGCGATACTTAGTGGATTTCTCCTGAACATGCCCGCTCCCCTTTCGATCAGATTCCGGTCCAGCAGCCTCTCAACTGCAGGCAACCCCGCGCTTCCGGAGAATCTCTCCTTTGCCTGGGCCAGAACGCTCCTGTAACTCGTATGGGCAAACTTCCCGAGTGCCTCCTCGAGGTCTCGGCTAGATGCTGCAGACAGAAAATCCTCTGCCTTGATCTCGATCCCTCCCGGGATGAAGAGGCCGCCCCGTTCGGCCTGAGGAATCTGATTGGCAACGATCTTCAAGGCCGCTAGGATGTTCAGCATGTCGATCTCCCTCCCCAGGGATTCCATTACCATTCGGGTACTCTCGTCGTCCAGCCCCCTTTTGAGAAACCCGAGAGACCTCTCGAAGTAGAACTTGTCCAGGGCTATCTCCATACCGGTCAGGCTGTTGGTGGCGAACACATCTGAGAGGCTGGCCTGGAGCGGAGGGTAGTAGTCGGAGTTCCACGTGATCAGCAGCTCTACCACAGCCTTGATGTCGGGCTGCTTGAGCATCTCCTTCAGCAAGGGTTCGGTGAGCCTGCAGACCGGAACCGTACTGCCCAACACCTGCTCTGGAGGTTCGCCCGAGAACTTGCCTCTGAGGACGGTCTTGATGTTGTATATGTCCCATCGGCCCAAAAGGATCCCCAAGAGCCGCTTGGGTGCTCCAGTCACCATAGCATAGATCCCGGAATACACCTGAGCGAGGCGTCTTCTGATACCCTCTTCGACGGCAGCGATCTCCGAAACCTCAAGGGTGAGAGCCTCCTCGATGTGTTTTCCGTAATCTGTCCCCCGGAGAAGTCCCACGATCGAGTGGATCTGCTCTTCGGCCATAAGCTTCTCCAGGAAGGCCCTGTCGAGGAGACGACTCTTCATCGCCCTGATTCGGGCATTGATATAAGCATAGTCGTCATTCACAAACACACCCTCTTTGGACCGGTTGGCCCCCCGGTCTTCGGTCCGCCGTCGTTCTCCAGAAGCACGTTCGGATTCGCATAGAGAAGAGACTACTCTCCACCAAAAAGAATCCGGCTCACCTGCTCTATGAGGGGCTCTCTCAGCTTTTCGAGTCTCGACTCGATGGTATTGTGGATGGAAAGAGCACCATCCCTGGTTTCGACTACCAAGCCGCCGAAAGAGTCTTCCCCCGACTTCACCTCTGCTTCGATTCCCTTTGAGGCAAGGATCTTCTCGATCAGGTGGACGTCCCGCCTGTCCACATAGACAACGACATCTCCGCCCTCCAAAACCTCGTCCCCGAGCTTCTGGAGAATCGACTCGTAATCGCCCCTTTCCCTGATCTTGGACAAATCTTCTCGTGCCCTTTCAAAGGCCTCCTCCAGAATCTCGTTCTTCATCTGGACCAAGGACCTCTTCTTCCGCAAATCCGATTCCCCCCGGATCCCGGTTCTCGTCAGTTCCAGCTCCGGATCCTCCTCCTCGAGAATCGATTGAGCCAATTCCTTCGCCCTCGCCTCGGCCTCCTCAATCAAACGTTTCGCAGTCCTGTCGGACCTGGAAAGGATCCTCTCCCTCTCCTCTCTACCCTTTGCCTCAATGGCCTCAAGCAACTCCGCGAAGCCCATACCAACCCCCTCGTCTACACCCGCAGCAATCCGGTGGGACCCGTTCCTCCCCGCAGCCCGGTTCCACTTTCCGTCCGGAAGCAGCCTCTCAGAACATGAAAAGAACGATCGCCGCGATCACGAAGCCGAGGATGACCACCGTTTCCGGAATGGCCAGAAGGACAATCATCAATCCGGTCATCTCCGGCTTCTCGGCGATCACGCCTGCCCCTGCCGCTCCAATCCTTGACTGGGCAAGGCCGGTAGCCACCCCTCCCAATCCGATTGCCAGGCCCGCACCGACGGCGACGAGACCCTTGCCGATCGAGGTTTCCCCTCTTGCCATGCCCTTCTCAGCGGCGTAGATCAAAGCCGTCCAGATCCACGAAGACACAACCATCAGGAAAACCGCGCCAAACAGCCTCTTGAGATTTCTCACCCCATATTCCTCCTTTTCCCCGTTGTCTCTCCCCTTGGTGATCATGGATTCACTACCTCCCCCGCCCTGCTAAAGGGCGTGTATTTCCTTCCACCATATCGAAAGAACTGTTTGAAAAACTCGACGTAGTGCAACCGCAGTCCCTGAATAGTGGGACTGTAAAGGCCGAGCACAAGGTTCAAAGCGTGGAGGAGCAAAACTATGATCGCCGCGACAACGAAGTTTCCCAAAGCTCCTCCAAAGAAATTCGCCACCATAGCGATGATGGCCGATGAAATACCGATAGCCATCAGCCGCGCATAGGAAAGGATGTTTCCAATGACCGAGATGATCTCAAGAATCCCCACAAATCCCTCAGCGTAGATCAACAGGGGAATCGAGACCAGAATCAGCACGATCCCTGTCGTGAAAAACTCCCTGGGCAGAAGCCTGGCCAGATAACTGATGAGAATAAAGATCGCACATATCACACCTATGGTGGATGCTCTGGCGATACCTTGCTTCGGAGAACGCATCCTGAAGGACTCGACTATCCCGAGGATGAGGCCGAGAAAGACGTGGAAAACCCCTATCCCGACGGATAGATAGAGCAGAGGTACCATGGCCTTGAGCCGCTCCCTCCACAAGGGTCTCAATCCCAGAAAATGCTCCCCGAAGTCACCAAAAAGTTCCCCGTACATGAGGCCGAAGATCACGCTGGAAATCGAGCAGACGATGAGCACGTACATCGCATCTTGGACGACGGGTTTTGTGCGGTACTTCCGTCTAAAAAAGAGAGCCGCTCCCAAGAAGATAAGCCCGTAGGCAATGTCTCCCAGCATCATTCCAAAAAAGATTGGGAATCCCACTGCCAGGAGAGTCGTAGGATCGATGGCGTCATACTTCGGCAGAGGGAAGATCGACATCAGCTTCTCAAAGGGTCTGACAAGGGGAGAGTGAACCACACAGACCGGAATATTCTCCTTATCCTCTCGATCGACGGGTACAACATTGACAATGGTCGTCTCGCCGACCTCTTCACTCAGCCTATTCTTCAGGGTCGAAACGTGCCGAGTGGGAAGCCAACCGCCTATCATGAAAGTGTACCGGGTCTGGGCAAAATTCAGAAAGACCTTGTATATATTCAATTGGTCCTCCACCTCTGCCAGCAGCTCGGTGATAACCCCATACCATTCCGCTGAGATCTCTCCGATCTTGGCCTCCAAGTCTTTCAGATTCTCGGGCAGGTCTGATTTCATCTCGTTCAGGATATCAAGAGCTTCGTTGAAGGGCCGGTCGGCCAGATCAGAAGGCATCTTTATCTCGTGGATGTCTGTCGTATTGAGCAGCGACCCCACCTCTTTTGAAAAAGCCTTGTTGATGAGAAGCAGAAGAGCCGAGGTGTCCCGGGATACTTCCTTGAGGATCAGATGAAACTGGCCTCCTGTGATCCTTTCCAGCTCCGCCTGGAGCAGAGGCATGACCGCATCCTCATACTTCTTCTCGAGGGTCAGGCCTATGATCGCGTGATCCTCCAGGGTTTCGAAACCCTGAAGTAGAGGGGTGAACACTTCAAAGACTTCCTCGTATCTGGCTATGACCGCCAGCTTCTCCTGAATCTCGTTCCGCTCCTTAACCAAGGCGCCCACTTCCTCGGTCAGTCGATCGAGGCGGGGAGTCCATTGCTCGAAGAGGTCCTTCACGTGGGCTTTCTTTACCGGAGAACCCTCTTCTTTTTTCTTTTCCCTTTCAGGCGGTGGAAGGAGAAGCTGGAGATGTTTCAACTTGCCCAGAAGAACCTCCAGTTGCCCTTTCTCTCCCAACTGCTCCTCATCGAGCTCCACTTCCGAAAACCCAAACTCCGGGTTCTTGATCACGTGGGAGAGGTCCTCGATGTGGAGCACGCCCATATCGTAGATCAAATCGAGCACCCTCTTGAGATCGTCTCTCTTGCCTATGATTTCCACCTTGGTCATATCGAGTATCATCGTCTCCCTCATTCAACGGGGCAGGACAGCCTCCACGATTCTCTGGACGGCGGCAGGCAGACGGGACCTCGCCTCTGCGGCCATGGTCTTCAGGTCGTTTTCATGTTGTTCCTCAGCCCGACGGACCTCTTCTCGCACCTCTTGGAGACGCTTCTCCTTTGTCTCCCGCTTCCGGTCAAGGGCACGCCTTCTCGCCTCCTCGACAATCTCCGTCGCCCTTTGCCGGGCTTCCCGGATCTCGGTCTCTGCCTGAGCCTTGGCATCCTCTATCATGGCCTGGATCTCTCTCTCTTTCTCGCTGATGGTCTTCAGCATTGCCAGAGCGTCCCGGCCTACGGCTTGATCCGTCATGATCTCCTCCATGGACGGCCCCTCTATTCGACGGCTTTCGAGGTTCCCACACTATTTTTTCTTCTGTTCCGTCATCTCCCAGAACAACTCGCGAGCTCCTTCCGCAAAAGACTTGATTTCCACCTGTATGATCACGTCGAGTTCCCCCTTGTCCAGCCAGACCCCTTCGCAGTTCTCGCATTTCTTCATTTTCAGGTATTCAAACTTCGGATAGGCTGCCTTCTGGAGATCGTGCCCGCAGTTAGGACACTTCATCCAATGTGCTTTCTTGAGGGCGAGATCCTCCTTATCCTTTCGCTTCTGTATCTCCTGTTGCTTGATCCACTTCTCTTCTTCCTCACTTGGTTTTCTCATTGGCATCGACTCAATCCTCCAACCAGGTGGCAAGGCTTTCTCTTTCACAGTATCCGACAAAAAAACCGACAAAGCACCCGACTCGGTAGGAAGGCCAGACTGAAAACAATTAAAGAAATGTTTCACATTATTACCGTAAAACCGGCCCCTTTGTCAACAGCTTCGTGATTCGTGTTCGTGATTCGTGTTCGTGGGGAAGGGGCAGGAACTGCCCACCCGCGAACCTTGATAGGGTCACCCCGTGAGCTCAGGAGCGAGGGGACGAGGGTGTTCTCATGCCAAAACAGGAAAAATCCTGAAGTCATATACTTCCAAGAATCCTCGGCCGAAAACTCACGAAACTCCACCCCTGATCCTAGGTTTCCCCGACTCTTGAAGAACACCATTGTTCCCATCCTCCGGGGTCACGAATTCCCAGGGAAAAAATCTCTTGCAGGTCCACCAGAATTGTAATACCATCAAGACCGATCCTGATGCTTCCCGGTCTCGTTCTCTGGTGTTCGGTTTGCCCATCCGAAACAGCGCCGTAGAGAACCCAGAGGCTGACGACCACGAGAGCTAAGACCTTTTATCCACCACATTCGGCTTCGGAGATAGTCCATGCCTCCCTATACGGAGAACTCCTCTGACTACGGGGAAGAGGCCGCTCTGAGAGAACTCGACCTTCTCTGGCAAATCGGCGGGGAGTCCACTCCACCCCCGACACATCGGGAGCGCTTCCTTCATATCATGGACGTACTCCACGAGACCTTTGGGAAACGGTATGGATCACTTACTCTCTTAGCGCCTTTGAGAAGGGAAGTGATTCTCGAGGTGGTCTACGGCGATTCCAGGGACATTCCGAGGCTCGATCAGGGCATTATCGGGCAGATTCTGGCAGAGGCCAAGCCCCTTGTCCTAAGCCGCGTGACGCAAGAACCACTCAAGCTTCCCCTCAAAAGTCCCCAGGAGAAGGGACTCTCTCTTCTCTGCTTACCCGTTATGAACAGGGCAAGGCCCGTGGGGGTCCTCAGCACCGATCCGGTCTACCCAGAGACTGTCTCGGTGGAGAGGGATCTCAAGCTGTTGAAGGTAATCAGCTGCTTGGCTTTCAAGGACGTACCGTTTCCAGACGACAACCAGATGGTTCCCGAACAATCGACGGGAGATACCCCGCTTGACAGGCTCCTGGAAGACAAGCTCAAGCGGATGATCGAAAAGGTCGATCCCCGCACCGAGGCCCACTGTGCCCTTCTCCCTGACATAGTGAGACTCGTGGAGAGGATAGTTATCAAGTGGAGTCTCAAACGGCACAACAATCTCCAAACCGCCACGGCCTCTTTCCTCGGAATCAATCGCAACACTCTTAGAAAAAAGATGAGGGATCTCAACATCCAGTCCAGGAAGCCCTGAAAAGGGTTCTCAGATTCCATCGATCTCGACCGCTCCTCTCCGGATGATCCTCGGTCTCTCCCCTGTCACGTCGAGGAGGGTTGAACTCCTGCCTTCCATGGATCCAGGCATGTCGATGACCAGATCGATCCGACCTCCGAATGTGCGGACAATGTCCTCTGGTTCCATCAGACTCCTTCCCCCGGAAATATTGGCACTCGTTGAAGTCAAGGGGGAATCAAAGACCTGAAAGAGACCCCTGACAAAGGGATGGGGGGAGATTCTCACTCCGATGGTTCCGGTCTGCCCTGTAAGGACCGAGGGAACGAGGTCTGAAGCTGGGAAAACGATCGTAAGAGCCCCGGGCCAAAACTCTTCCATGAAAGGTCTGGCCATGGGCGGGACACCGGACACCACCAGATCGAGCATATCCTGATCTCTCACAAGCACGGAGACCGGTTTCTTGGGGGCTCTCGACTTCAGCTCGAAAAGTCTTCCCACCGCCGCTTCGTTGAAGGCATCCACACCCAGCCCGTAGACCGTTTCAGTCGGATAGGCGATTATCCCACCCTTTCGGAGGAGCCTCGCTATCTCCTCCATTGGCCATGCATCGGTGTGAAGGTGGCTCAACCTCAGGATACGAGAGGGGGTCACTTCTCCGCCTTTCCAAGAGCCTTGTCCTTGTTCTCGACATCCCTCTTCATTCTGTTCCTGTACCTTTGCAATCTCGTCCGGATCCAGGGATACTTCAACGAGAGAATCTGCGCCGCCATGATGCCCGCATTTCTCGCACCACTCCTGCCTATTGCCATGGTTGCCACTGCGACTCCTCCCGGCATCTGAACCGTAGAGAGAAGGGAATCGATCCCTCTCAGAGCCGTGGAACCTACCGGCACCCCTATGACAGGGAGAAGCGTCTGAGAGGCAAGGACTCCTGCAAGATGGGCGGCCCCTCCAGCCCCTGCTATGATCACCTCGAGACCTCTTGCCACTGCCGATTTTGCATATCTTCCAACCTTGTCGGGGGATCGATGGGCAGAGGCGACAGTCATCTCGTAGGGTATCCCGAAGCTCTCGAGACTCGAAGCGGCCTCTGCCATAACCTCGAGATCTGAATCACTGCCCATAACAATTCCGACCAACGGATTTTCTCCTTCCCTCTTCATCGGCGATTCTCCTCCCCGGCAGCCCCTACTGGATCGAGGTCAGCCGCCGGGAAAAGAGGGGATATCTCCCCTCCCGCATCTGGACCCAGTAGGTTAGCTGCAATCTTGGCGCAGGCGTGCCAGAGCTCTGGCCCCGATATCCTTCCTGTAGTACACCCCTTCCCAGGTAATCCTCTCTGAGACCTCGTAGGCTCTCCTGACGGCTTGAGGGATTCCTTCTCCCAGAGCGGTCACTCCGAGAACCCTTCCGCCATTGGTCACGACCCTGTCCTCCTGCAACGCCGTACCGGCGTGGAACACGACAACATCCTCGGCTGATTCGGCCTGGTCCAGTCCCGTGATTACCCTGCCTTTTTCGTAGAGCCCGGGATATCCCTGCGAGGCCAGAACCACACAGACGGCGGCTCGACTGTCCCATTCGATCTCCATACCCGTGAGCGTTCCTTCTATACAGGCCGTAAGCAAAGGAACGATGTCGCTCTTCATCCTCACCAGAATGGGTTGGGCTTCGGGATCTCCGAAACGTGCATTGAACTCGAGGACAAAGGGGTTCCCATCCTTGATCATCAGCCCTCCATAGAGAACGCCCTTATAGGGCCTCCCCTCGGCA